>DASRPN010000046.1:0-5117 GCA_035646355.1 Pyrinomonadaceae bacterium
CCGTATTCGTTTCTTTGTCTTTCACGGCGTCCCACTTGTTCACGGCGATGATGATTGAACATCCCGCGTCGAGCGCGTAACCCGCGATGTTCGCATCCAGCGCGGTGACACCTTCTTCGGCATCGATGATCACAATCGCGACGTCAGCGCGTTCGAGACTCTTGCGCGCCATAATCACCGACAACTTTTCGGCCATCTCGTCGGTCTTGCCTTTACGACGTATTCCGGCCGTGTCGACCACACGGAAGTTTCGCTCCGGAGTCTTAAGGACTGTGTCGATCGCATCGCGCGTCGTTCCAGCTACGGGTGAAACGATGACCCGATCTTCACCGAGTATGCGATTCAACAACGACGACTTCCCGACATTCGGGCGGCCCACAATCGCGAGTCGCAGTTCGCCGCGCTCTTCCTGTTCCGCGGTGTCGACCGGTTTGTGTTCGAGAGTTTCAATAATGCGATCGAGCAGATCGCCAACGCCGATTCCCTGTTCGGCAGAGATCGGAAACACATCATCGAAACCGAACCGGTAAAACTCTGTGCTTTCACTTTCTTGTTTTGACGAGTCAGTCTTGTTCGCGGCAATCAACACGGGTTTTCCGGTCGAACGAAGCAGCGCCGCGAGCTCTTCGTCCAGTTGCGTGATGCCGGCACGCGCATCGACGACCCAGACCAGTAATTGCGACTCGTCGATTGCCATTCCCGCCTGCTTCAGAATGTTTGCCGGAATGACCGCGTCGTCGTCGGGCACGATGCCGCCCGTATCGATCAGGGAAAACTGTTTCCCCGACCACTCGACTTGCCCGTAAATACGGTCGCGCGTGATTCCAGGCTCGTCGCCCACGATGGCGCGCCGCTCGCCGACAAGACGGTTAAAGAGCGTGGATTTGCCTACGTTGGGACGTCCAACGATCGCGACCTGTGGGGTTTTAGATTCCATGAACTTCGATAGCTTACAAGGCGTTCAAAGCCGTGTCATCTACGGTCGATCCGTGGTATAAGCCTCTGAGTCTTTGAGCACGTTTGAAGGGAATTTCATATGAGCCGATTCGTCGTAATCCTATCAACTACGCTGGTGCTGACCGCGGCGGTCGCGGCACAGGAACATACGCCCCGGCGACCAACCACTCCGGCGCCTACCCCGGCACCGCGCGTCGCTGCTGCCGACCCGAATGATGCGGGCTGGGTAAGGTTTACGTCAGAGTTAGGCCGCTTTTCGGTCTTGATGCCGGATACGCCAACCGACAAAACAGACACGACACCGAGCGAACATGGTCCGTACACGACGCACCTGTTCATCGCCCGCGACAGGGGTACTAACAACGTCTATCTTATTGGGTGGGTCGATTACGATCCAAGTTTCAATTTCAACAAGCAAAGCGAGCTGGCGGCAAACCGCGACAACTTTGTCAAAGGCATCAAGGCGACGCTCGTTAGCACACGGCCGTTGCAGATCGATGGCTATCAGGCGCTGGAGTTTGTAGCGCAAACTGCAGAGATGGTTTACAAGTCGCGCGTTTACATGGTGGGTCGCCGGCCGTATCAGATCGTTATCGGGTATCCAAAGGGCACGGAGGATCCGCTTACCACCAATCGGTTCTTTAACTCGTTCAAAGTCAGACTGAACTAAACCTCGCACAACGCAACGCTGCATGAAACGTAGAAACTTTCTACAAACAACTGCCGCCGTGCTGGCGGTTGCAGTCACCAAACCGACAGCAGCGTTTACGCCACCCGCGTTTGAACTCGAAGAACTCACCATTCCGGATCTGCAACGAGGGATGCAATCCGGAAAATATTCTGCACGGTCGCTCGTCGAGAAATATACCGACCGCATCAACGACATCGACAAAAAGGGTCCGACGCTAAAATCCGTCATCGAACTCAATCCTGACGCGGAAGCAATCGCCGCCGCGCTCGATCGCGAACGCAAAGAGCGAGGACCGCGTGGACCACTTCACGGCATTCCTATCCTGATCAAAGACAACATCGATACACACGATCGGATGATGACCACTGCCGGATCGCTCGCAATGCTCGGCGCGAAACCGTTTCAGGACGCATTCGTTGCGAAGAAGTTGCGCGATGCGGGCGCTGTTATCCTTGGCAAAACAAACCTGAGTGAGTGGGCCAACTTTCGTTCGACTAAATCGACCAGCGGTTGGAGTGCGCGCGGCGGACAAACAAAGAATCCGTACGTGTTGGATCGAAATCCGTGCGGTTCGAGCTCGGGTTCGGGTGTGGCGCCGTCGGCAAACCTTTGCGCCGCAGCCATCGGTACCGAAACAGATGGATCGATCGTCTGTCCTTCATCGGCGAATTCACTGGTGGGTATCAAGCCAACTGTCGGTCTCGTCAGCCGTGCTGGAATTATTCCAATTTCTCATAGTCAGGACACCGCTGGTCCAATGGCGCGAACTGTCACGGACGCGGCGATCATTTTGGGCGCCTTGACCGGCGAGGATCCGCGAGACAAAACAACCACGCAGAGCCGTGGTAAGGCACACACGGATTACACGCGCTTTCTCGATAAAAATGGATTGCACGGAATGCGCATCGGCGTGGCGAAAAAGCATCTCGGCTTTAACCGGCACGTCGACGCCTTGATGGCGGAAGTGATACTGACGATAACCGGGCTCGGCGCGCGGGTTTTCAATCCGGCTGACATTCCCACCACCGGTCAGTTCGACGACTCAGAGTTTGACGTTTTGTTGTACGAGTTCAAAGCTGATCTCAATGCATATCTAAAAACCCTCGGAGCCTCGACGCCGATTCGTTCGCTCAAAGAGCTAATCGCTTTCAATGAATCGAAAGCGGAGTTTGAGATGCCGTTCTTTGGCCAGGATATTTTTGAAAAAGCTGAAGCGAAGGGACCACTGACGGACCGCAAGTATCTTCAGGCGCTTCGGAAGAACCATTTGCTGACGCGGAGCCGCGGCATCGACTTCATCATGAAGAACCTCAAGTTGGACGCATTGATCGCGCCCACTGGTGGACCACCGTGGCCCACCGACTGGCTTAACGGCGATCATTTCTCTGGCGGTTACTCGTCGGCGTCAGCAGTTGCGGGTTATCCACACATCACCGTTCCGGCGGGTTACGTTTACGGGTTACCCGTAGGCGTTTCCTTCTTCGGCGGAGCGTACAGTGAACCGACGTTGATCAAGGCCGCCTACGCATTTGAACAAGCAACGAAGGCCCGCCACCCGCCAAAGTTTCTGCCCACTGTAGACTTCAGTAAGGACGACTAATCTCTTGCTGTCTTGTGCCTCTTGTGCCCTTTGTGCCTTTTTGTGGTAAAGCAATTTTCGAGAAGCCAAAGGTCCCGATCTCGTCTAATCTGTGGTCATGAAATCGATCTACAGCGTCCATCCCGGCGTCCTCACGACTCAAAAGTGGATCGCCGAACTCAAACAGAAAACCGGCCGCTCGCTCGACGAGTGGCTCAAACACATTAAAAAGTTAGGTCCGGCCGACGAAACGGAACGACGCGCGTGGCTCAAGGAGGAACACGGCCTCGGCACTAACACCGCCTGGTGGCTCGCCGAGCGATCGTTGGGAAAGGGCGAAGAGTCCGGCGATCCTGAGCTTTACCTGCAACAGGCGGAACGCGACGTCGACAAAATGTTCTCAGGCGGCAAAGGGGGATTGCGGCCACTCTACGACAAGCTGCTGAAGCTTGGTCTAAAAACCGGCAAGGAAGCGAAGGCGTGTCCGTGTCAGACGATCGTGCCGCTGTATCGCAACCACGTATTTGCGCAGATCAAGCCGACCACTCAAACGCGAATCGACATGGGTTTTGCCCTCGGTGATATGAAACCGAAGGGTCGTTTGATCGATACTGGCGGATTTGCGAAAAAGGACCGAATCACTCACCGGATTCCGATCGCGTCCCCTGATGACATCGACGACGAGATCAAACACTGGTTAAAAGTCGCCTACGATCGCGACGAATAGAAACGGAAACTCGTTCTTTGTGCTTTGTACTTGGTTGTGAGGAGCAACTACTCGCATTCAAGTACCAGCAGCACTGCGAACAAAGTACAAAGAACAAAGCACCAAGCACAAAAAGACATGTCATCCTCACCTGGTGTTGAACTCGGAAAACTCGGGGAAGCCTACGCCGCCGCCTATTTAGAACAGCGCGGCTATCGTCTCGTCGCTGCAAACTTCACCTTACCTGTCGGCCGCAACTTGCGCGGCACCGTCGTTAACAACGAGATCGATCTCGTCGCCTACGACGGTGAAACGCTTTGCTTCGTCGAAGTAAAAACGCGCGCGTCCGATTGGTTTGCCCCGCCGCAAGTAAATGTCGACTTACGCAAACGGCGGCAGGTCACGCGTGCTGCGCGGGCCTACCGCCGTATGTTTGAATTAGAAAACGAGACTTACCGGTTCGACGTTGTTACCGTCGTCTTACCCGACGATTCAACTCCACGGATCGAACTAATCAAAAACTATTTCTGATCCGTGGATGTGTCTTTCGATCGTGGCGACGCGTTCTTCACGTACTTGTCGAACCACGTGATCATCTCGTAAAGAACGTGCTCGATACTCTCGCGTCCGGCATAGCCGTGCGCTTCGTGCGGCAGCATCACGAGCCGTACTGTCGCCCCGTGTCCTTTCAGCGCCTGGTACATGCGTTCCGATTGAATCGGAAACGTGCCGGTGTTGTCGTCGGCTTCGCCGTGGATCATCAACATCGGTTCGTTGATCTTCGTCGCGTACATGAAGGGCGACACTTTCAAATACATTTCGGACGCCTCCCACAACGTGCGACGCTCGCTCTGAAAACCGAACGGCGTCAACGTGCGGTTGTACGCGCCGCTGCGCGCGATCCCGGCGCGGAACAGATCCGTGTGGGCCAACAGGTTCGCCGTCATGAACGCGCCATAACTGTGACCGCCGACGCCGACGCGATCCGGATCCGTCACACCAAGCTCCGTCGCTTTGTCGATCGCGGCTTTGGCGCTCATCGTGATCTGTTCGACATAGGTGTTGTTGACCAACTCCGGTGTGCCGACGATCGGCATCGTTGCATCGTCGAGCACCGCGTACCCTTCAAGCAGGAAGAAGAGGTGCGAAGAACCACCGATCGATGTCGCTCGTTGCGTCGAACC
>DASRPN010000047.1:0-9354 GCA_035646355.1 Pyrinomonadaceae bacterium
TTGCTGGGCATTAATCGCCAATTCATACGCAACTGGCCAATGACATTTTTGACTGTTGTAGTGGGACTGCTTTTCGTAGTCGGCGTGGGGATGGTGATCGGAAGCCTGCTGAAAAACACGATGCAGGTAAACACGTGGGCCAGCTTTGTTTTAATGGTCCTGCTTTTTCCAAGTTTTCCGTCGATCGGCATCACAAAATGGTTTGATACCGCGATGCGTTTCGTCCCAACGTACTATCTGAGTGAGGCGTTGAAGCTGTCGATGGCCGGCACGATATCGTCACAATTGTGGATCCATTTGGTGGTGCTGACGGGTTGTACTCTTATCGTATTCTTTGCTGCCGCCTGGGCCTTACGCCGGCGAGGCTGAGACATTAACGAGTGAACGTAACAAGCGAACAAGTCAACGATGCGCGCGCGTTGTTGCGGCCGTTCCTACGGCCCACCCGCTTGGTACCCGCGGAGCGAATCGCGAGTGATTCAGATACCCAAATACATCTAAAGCTCGAGACGGAGTTGCCCACACGATCATTCAAACCACGCGGTGCGCTGTACGCTTTGATGAAAACACTTCAGAAGCGATCGGTTAAGGGCGTCGTAGCTGCGAGCACGGGCAATCATGGAGCGGCCGTCGCTTATGCAGCGCGGCTTGCGAAACTTCCCGCAACGATCTTCCTTCCCGAATCTCCAAACCCAATCAAGCGTGCGCGAATCGTCGGCCTTGGTGCGACGGTTGAGGAGGTTGCGTGGAAACCTGACGCCCTGGGAAACGCAGCCGCAGCATTCGCACAGGACCACGACTACTACTTTCTGAATGACGCTAGCGATGAGTTAGTTCCCGTTGGTACCGCAACGATCGCAGCCGAGATTATTGACGAACTGCCGTCGCCGGATGTGATCATCGTACCAATGGGAGATACCGCTTTAATCCGAGGAGTCGCAGCGGAAGCAAAGCGCCGGCATCCGGCCGTCAAAATCGTCGGTGTTCAGGCCGAGCAAGCACCCGCTTACGTGCGATCGTGGAAGGAAGATCGTGTCGTCACGACCGAAACGTGCAATACGATTGCTGATGGTTTGGCGACATCGGTTCCGCTCGAGCGCAACGTGCGAGCGATTCGCGAATTAGTTGACGAAGTGACGTTGGTCTCAGAAAACGAATTGCTTCAAGGTGTGCGGACGCTTTTGTTCGAGGAACATCTCGTCGCAGAACCTGCTGCCGCCGCCGCCACTGCAGCTTATCTTCAGAACCCAACGACATATTCCGGCCGCAGTGTTGTGCTGCTGGTTACAGGATCCAACATTCCCCACGAACTGCTTCGACACGTAGCTGTGGAGTTACCATGAATTGTTTGGTCTTTGAAAGAGGTGTTCCATGCGCATAGCCTCCATATCAATCCTCATCACATTGCTTTACGTGTCTACAACATTTGCGCAAAGAGATGCGCCAGTTTGGGAATCGTACCTGCCGAAAGTTTTGATCTACCATGACGGCGGTCGTCAAAATCCCGCGCTGACGGTCGACTTCCTGTTCAAGAAAAACGGTGGGCCGCACGAGCATGTCGAGCATCAGGCGTACGTCCTCGTTTATCTGAAGCAGGACGAAGAACAAATAATGAAGCTCGCCGGAGATGCGGAGTTAACAAAAAAGAAGAACGAGAAGACGAAGCTGTTTCTCGATCTCCTCGTCGAGAAGAAGCTCGTGGCTCCTCTTGAATCACAAGTGGCCAAAATTAATCGGACGCCCCGATTTGAAGATGTGCGCGGTAATCCGAGAAGCTCCGGCGTTGAAGAACTCGTCGGATCCAGCTTCGCCTTCAAATTCACTTTCACCTACGACACGCTGTTCCAGTCGGTCCGAAAGTTAGGTAACTTCCGTCCTGAGAATGCAAGAGTTGTCGGGTCCGAGACGTCGTTCGACGAAAAATTCAAAATGATCGTGTTCGTGCCGGTAAACGATTCCCGCCACGCAACCAAAGTCTCGAAAGAACTGCGCGAGATGTATGACTTCGCCAACACGATGAACTTCGACACCGCGCTGCTCTACTTCAGGCCTCTGCCATACGAATTCAGCTTCAGAAAGTACCGAGAAGAGAACCCGTTGGTGTACATCAATTAACCGTCGCCCTGTGGATAGCCACACTCAAGGCTGGGTTCCCGCCCCTGCCAATCTTTTGCCCTCTTGTTTAGCCTACGAATCGGCGGCTCAACGAGAATATGCGACGAACCAAACTTTACGCGTTGTCAGGCGTGACACTATGTGCGGTGGGCGGCATTGCTCTACTCTTCGCGATTAAACGTCCGATCGAGCTACAGCCTTCGTTCCAGCGAACCGTCACTCCGAACACTCTCGACTACAAGGAGACAATCACCCGACTCGAAGCCCAACGCCTTGCCCTGGCCACACGCTTTCAAACCGCTTCGCCGTCACAGCGGACCGCGCTTATCAGCGAAGCGCGCACAGTTATCCTCGGCTCTATTTACAACGATGTGTTTCCCGCGTGGTACGGCACAGCGTGGGATTTCAACGGCACTTCGGAGACCCCGCAGCAAGGAAAGATCGCGTGTGGATACTTTGTCTCGACCGTCCTTCGCGATGCAGGTTTGAAAGTCCAACGAGTTCGGTTGGCCCAACAGGCCTCAGAAAACATCATCCTCAGTTTGACGACGAATGATTTCGTGAAGCGATTCAGGGGTGTGCCGATAGGCGAGTTTGTGGCGGCCATTAAGGATTGGGGATCGGGCATTTACATCGTTGGCCTCGACATTCATGTCGGCTTTATCTTCAACACCGGCGACGACATTTACTTTATCCACTCGTCGTATGAGGGGCCGTACAAGGTGATCAAGGAGAAGGCGATTGATTCGAGAATTCTAGCTGCCTCAAACTACAGGGTGCTTGGAAGAGTCTTTGCCGATGCCCAATTGATTAGTAACTGGTTAACAGGCAAGGCAATCGCTACACGTGTGTCTTAGTGTTTACTTGAAAGGTTACAGCTCATGAAAATGAACGCAATCAGAGAGTTGTTGTCGTTTGGGTCTGTCGTCGTCGTTGCTACCTGCTTAACTTCCATCGCGGTTCAGGCGCAGAAGTCGAGCGGTAGTAGCGCGCTGAGCGGCACGTCGTGGCAGTTAGTCAAGTTTCAGGGACCAGATGAGAGGATTTTCTCGCCGGACGACAAATCGAAGTACACGATCACGTTTGGCTCAAACGGCCGCGTAACGATACGCGTCGATTGCAATCGTGGCAGCAGCACATGGAAAGCAACCGCAAAAGGCGAATTGCAGTTTGGCTCGTGGTCTAGGACAACTGCAAAGTGTGGTGCGAGATCGCTTCACGATCAGGTCGTGACAGAAGGCGCTGCGGTGCGGAACTTCGTTATCAAAGACGGACACCTGTTCTTATCCGGAATGGCGGCAGGCGGTTACTACGAACTCGAACCGGTTGCTTCCGGAAAACGGTAAACAGTAGCTCATTCGTTGCGTAACGCAATCAGCGGATCGACCTTTGCCGCGCGTCTGGCCGGAACGTAGCACGCAAGTAATGCGACTGCGAGTGCGCCAACTGAAACCGCGAGGAATGTCAATACGTCTGTTGGTCCAACACCCACGAAAAGCGACGACGTTAGTTGCTAATAAATGCTTCCGCCGGCCTGCGTTGAAGTCACCGATCCGTTGTTTACATTTAGCGCGTAGGCAACTCCTCCGGTGCCGGTCCAGGTCGAGAAATTGAAAGTGCCTCCCTGCGGCAGTTTGTAGACGCCAATGTTCAGGTAAGTTAACGGCGTCTTGTCGGCGAGCACCTGTGCCGGCCCAGGGGCCTGAAGGAAATATGCTGCGCCCGTACCCACCATCGTAGCCCCGCCATCGGGCACCACCAGTAACGCCGTTTCCTCGTCGATTCCGATCCCGCGTGGTTGCGCGGCCCATCCGTTGTTCACAATCCGCGCGAGAAAGACGAGCGACCTTCCCATTCGATCGCGGGTGACGAAATGCGAGTCGTAAAGCTTGTTCAGCCGCAATGAAGATTGAAAGAGGTCTCGATCAAGCGTGACATAACGATGGAAGGGATTGGCCAACGCCTGACTCGACGTTACAGAACCGACAGCGCCCGTGTAAATAAATTGACTGAGCACGGCCAGGCCCGCGCTGGTTCCGCCAACGGGCGCCAGCTTGGAATTGAGCAGGAAATTAACACCGCTCTGCACGGCGGTCCCGCGCCACAGGTTGACGTAGGTCGACTGATCGCCGCCGGCGATCCAAAGCGCTTCAGCGTTTTGAATTTGATTGCTGACATACGCGGCGTTGGCGCCGGTTACACTCGTGATGATGATCGTTTCCACTGAATCCATCTGCGGACAGAGTTCCTGGATGTAAGGATTGTAAGCGTCCGTACCGGTAGTCCGGATCACAACGAAGTCACCACCCCCTGCGCGGCCGCACATCCATTGGAACGCAGCGTCAACGTCTGTTCCTCCTCCCATCAACACTAATCCAGGACTCAGCCCCGGAGCGGGTGGCGCGTCGGCAGGATTACCGGCAACAAACGATGTGAATCCGGTCTTGTTTTTCTGCGCGGCATAAAGCGAGGCCGAAAGCGTGAACAAGACAGCGAACGTCAAGGCTGTTCGCAGAGAAATTGCTTGGGCTCGTGTGAGCATACGAATCCTCCTGAAATGTGAAAAATGATCGCCCGGTATACTAAAACAACCGGAGATTGACGCCTACGTTTGGTTCAACTTCGCATAGCAGATGCTCGTGGTCAACCTTCGCATCGTTAACTTCATAACCGACGGCGTGGCTCATCATGTCGCCGGCGGGAAAGGGAATGAGCAGGTCTTTCAAATCCGCGGCGCGCGACTGATCGCTAAGCCACAGGTCATACGATTCGGGTCGCAAGATCGCCGGCATGCGAGTATGGATTTTTGCTAACAACTCGTTTGCTGCGGTAGTGACGATCGCGCACGAAGTGATTGAGCGACTGTCGTACTGCCAACGGTCCCAGATGCCGGCAAAGGCAAACGGTTCGTGCTGCTTGAGTTGAAAGTAATAGGGTTGAGAAATCTTCCCGTTCCTTTCCCATTCATAAAAACCGTCAACGAAAATCAGGCACCGTCTCTTTTCAAACGACTCTTTGAAACTCGGCTTCTCGTCGATAGTCTCGACTCGCGCGTTGATGAAGCCCTTCGGCTCTTTGCTCCACGACGGAATCAGGCCCCACTGAAGGAACGTCGCTTCACGCCTCGCTGCTTGCTGGACAACTGTCAAAATTTCCTGGGATGGCGCGACGTTATAGTGGGGAACCAGATCGCTGATACCATCGACGTCGACACCGCGAGCTCGCAATCGATCCAAAAGTCGTTCCACATTTTTTAGGGTAAACCGGCCGCACATAGACTATTGCTGAGTGTCGCCTTCTTGGGATACATTCGCAAGCAGACAAGTCACAGTCAGGGTTGCGTTGAGAGGTTGAGTCGATGCAGTCGCTTATGAGGGCCTGGGGATTCATTTTGTTGGCCAGCGTCTTCGTGTTTCCACACCTGCTCGGAATTCTCCTTTATTACCGACTCCATTGGGCTCCACGATGGATAGCAAGAACCGCGGCGAGTCTTGCACCGGCAGTCATATTCTTTTGGTTAGCGCCGATATTGTTTTTTGCAGGAATTCGTGAAGCTGCCGCTAGCGGAATGAACTGTGGTATGCCGGCTGTGGCTGCCGGGATTATCTTGCTTCTCGCGACCGGAGTTCAATTGGTGCTGGGACCCTTCATTCACGTGGTCTTAGTCGCATTCCGAAAGTAACTAATATGAGCGAACGAAAGCCCAACGAGACGTCCGAAACTCTTGCGAAAACTCAGAAACTACCCGCGATCAATCCGCCGCAAGAAGATAGTGAAGAGTTTCGCGCGCAACAGGAGGAGGTCAGGCAGATGATCGCCGCCAACGTCCCGCTCAGCGAAATCCTATCGAAACTCGTGTTGATGATCGAATCGCAAACGCCTGACATGGTCGCTTCGATACTGCTGCTTAGCGACGACGGCAATCACGTACGACATGCAGTCGCGCCGAGCCTGCCTGAGAGTTATCTCAAGGCGATCGACGGCAGTCCGATTGGGCCAAAGCATGGTTCATGCGGAACTGCGATGTTTCGCGGTACACCGGTGTGCGTCAGCGACATTCTTACTGATCCGCTTTGGGACGATTACCGCGAATACGGCATCGCAATCGGTATGCGCGCCTGCTGGTCGACTCCGATCCTGTCGAGCAAAGGCAAAGTGCTTGGTTCGTTTGCGATGTACTATCGCGAGCCACGAAATCCCGATGGCGAAGAACAACATCTCACCAACGTTGCAACGAAACTCGCGGCTGAAGCTATCGAGCACACCTTTCGGCAGCGACGCCAGGAACAGTCGTAGTCGCCATGGTGCATTCAATGCTGTGGCGCAGAATTGACCAACCCGGTCACGAGTCTTGCAGACTCTACCAGGTCGATAATGAATGGTGTCTCGAAGGAACAGCAGTTTTCCTGAACGACGATGGTCGTCCTTGCCGGCTCTCTTATCAGATCAAATGTGACTCGAGTTGGAAGACACTAACGGGTTCTGTTTCTGGCTGGCTTGGCAACGACAACGTCAATATCGAAGTCTCCGTCGATTCTCTCCAGCGCTGGCAATTGAATGGAATAGAAAAACCCGCCGTACTCGGCTGCACTGATCTGGATCTAAATTTCAGTCCCTCAACTAACCTGTTACCGATTCGGCGTCTCGGTCTTGCCATTGGACAACAAGCGGAAGTCAAAGCTGCGTGGTTACGTTTCCCCAGTTTCGAACTTGAACCGCTTTCGCAGATCTACTCGCGACTCGATGAAACTACCTACCGCTACTCCAGCAACAACGGCGAATTTGTCCGCGAGATAAAAGTGAATGAAGCGGGGCTCGTTACCGACTATCCCGGACTTTGGGCAGCCGTGTGAATTCTGGAGCTAAAAACGGAACTAGTCCTGACGATACTTGAAGGTTGTGTTGCGTCGCGCTTGAGATTGTGAACGGCACGCTGGGGAAACTGATATCGCCGTAACGGATTATGGTGTCGCCGACGTCGAAGCGGGCCATCCACCGAGGTGACATAAAACTCTACGACTCCGCCGAGATCGAGGGATGGGTGGAACTTCCTTACGAAACGAAAATTGGGTGGGGTCTGTATACCAAACGGAAATTCGAAGATATCCGGGAATCTGGGCACCTGAGATTCCGGTAAGACGGACGTGCCGAATAAAATTCCGACCACCACCAAATATACGAACTCAATCCCGGTCTTCTGAGGATCGAATTTGTGTTTACGGATAGATTTGTTGATTGAACTGGTTGAAGACCGTTACGTTGTATGGCGTGTTAATCACCATACGCCAACCATCCGCTGAATACTGAGATCCGGTGCTGTTATCATCCGGACAAACACCGCTATACGTAATCGTGAGCGGTGAAAAAGTCCGCACGGTGCTGTCAGTGTTTGTGTGACGCCAATTGTCATATTGATATCGGGCCGCACCGATCCACTGGTGCATTTGTTCATCCCAATACCAGCAGTCGCCCGCATAACTCGAGTCGTACGACACAAAACCCGCCGCGCGAGCGACTCGCGGATTCTCTGCACTCGACACGGGATCAAAGCCAGGATACAGACGATAAGTAGTGACAGTCTCTGTGTTGCTTTAAACATTTGACGGCTCCTTGTGAGTCAGGGCTGTTGAGGGAGCACACGGGAGGTTTGAGAAAGGGAAGAACGGAGAAAAAGTGTGGGAACTTAAGAAGAGACGCTTTTAGGTGTCAACCTAAATAAGTGTGTCTTTTATTTGCAATTCTTGCTGAGCGCGCGACGAGGCGTCGTTTTGGCAAAATCGTCAAAGCGGCTTCCTTAATCCCTCCGATGAAAGTTGCGTTGCCCGTGTTATCAGACAGGATAATAGTAACGGAGGTCTTGAGATTAAACTTTCGTAGCGGATTGGGAATGGAAATCGTCTTGGTTGATTCGCCGCGAGCAAAACGCAGCGTGCCGAAAGCGTCGTAATAAACTATGTTCGGGTTGTCACTTAAGGTGGCGTAAAAGCACGATGCGACGTCGTCGAGGTTGCCGGTGCGCGTAACGGTGATCGGTACGTTGTCCACATCGTTATAAGCAGTGTAGGACGCTTCGCTGAAACCAACGACACTCGACTTGAAATTACGCGGTGAAGGAAGTGGCTGCCAGTCAGCGTGAACGTCTGTGAATTGGGACTGCCCACTATTGAAGCCATACTTACCACGATTCGAAATATTAACCTGATTGCTGCCGTCGGCATTCATTACAACAATTTGTGGTGCAGGCTCGAGAATGCCTTTTTGTTCGGGAGCAAAGCCGGCAAGAATCTTGGTGCCGTCGGGCGACCATCTTGCCGAAGAATAGCTACCGCAATTGTTCTGATCGTTAGTTAAAAGCCGGCTGTTGCCACCGTCAACATCAACCACGTAGATGCCGCCTGGCGCAGTACGTCCGCAGAGTCGCGCACTAGTAAATAGAATCTTAGTGCCATCAGGGGACCACACGGGTTGACTGCCGCCAAATCCAGTGCCTGTGGTGTTTTGAGGATTGGGTAGTATTCGTTGATTGCTGCCATCCGCGTTCATTACCCAGATCTTCGATTGAGGAAAAGAGTCGCGACTGCTGCTGAAAGCAATTTGTTTACCGTCAGGTGACCAGTTCGCACTGCCGTTCATGCCGGAATCTCGCGTGAGCTGAGTTAATCCGGTTCCATCTATATTGATCACGTAAATATCGCTGACTGGTCCGTCGAAACCTATCGTGCCTCCCCCGCCGACAGAAAAAGCAATCTTTTCGCCATCGGGTGACCAAGCTGGTTGGCCGACTTCCATCACTCTGTCTGTCACAAGGCGGGAGTTGCTGCCGTCAGCGTTCATCACGTAAAGCGAGAAGTGATAATCCCTGTTGCTAATGAAAGCGATCTTTGTGCCATCACGCGACCAGACTGGATTGCTGTCGTAGACGGGAGAGAAATCCGGCAGTTTTTTACCTCGCGACGTGTCGTCGGTTAAACGAGTCGGACTGCTGCCGTCAGGATTCATTGACCAGACGCTTAACCCTTTGTAGTCACGATCACTGATGAAGACGATTTTCCCGTTGTGTTTGCCTGGGAATGGTTTTTGAGCGCGGGCCGAAGGGATCGCCACACCTAACATGATGCTGGTGATTAGAAGCGCGAGGTAAAACGCTGCGTGGTTTTTGGGCTTTCTACTCATAAATTTTCCCACGCGCGATGCCGGATTTAGTTCAGGTAAGATCAGGAAATGAGGTAAATGATAGCG
>DASRPN010000048.1:0-2216 GCA_035646355.1 Pyrinomonadaceae bacterium
TTGCCCCTCGTGCCGATTCAGGAAAAGAGCAAAGCTAAAGTGCGTGAAGTGATTACTGAACTCGGTTTGTTACAGGAAACATCTCATGCCACTACGCGAACAAATTGAAGCGCTCAACGCGAAGCAAGCAGCAGATTTCTCAGCCGACGATCGAGTTGTTATTGACGAGTTCAAAGCTGCCTTGAATCGCGGCGAGATACGCGCGGCGGAACGTTCCAGTGACGGAACATGGCAGGTAAACGCCTGGGTGAAACAGGGGATTCTGGTTGGCTTTCGCATGGGCCGGCTGGTTGATATGTCGGGAGACGGCCTTCGTTTCTTCGATAAAGATACCTACCCAATCCGGCGAACTACCGTCGGTGATAACGTGCGAATAGTTCCCGGTGGATCAAGCATTCGCGATGGCGCGTATATAGCGCCGGGCGTCGTGTGCATGCCTCCGATGTACGTCAATGTAGGCGCGTACGTGGATGAAGGAACCATGATCGACAGCCACGCGCTCGTTGGTTCATGTGCACAGATCGGGAAACGAGTTCATTTGTCCGCAGCCGCACAAGTTGGTGGCGTCTTGGAACCGGTCGGCGCGGTTCCGGTAGTTATCGAAGATGACGTTTTAGTTGGGGGCGGCTGTGGAGTTTACGAAGGCACGATTGTTCGCGAGCGCGCCGTGTTGGCATCAGGCACAATCCTGACAGGCTCAACTCCCGTTTATGATCTGGTCCGCCAGGAAGTGTACTCGAAGACTGCCGACGCGCCGTTGCAGATCCCGGCGGGCGCAGTCGTGGTCCCTGGTTCGCGAAAGGTGCGTGGTGAAGTGGGGGCGGCATGGGGACTTTCAATCTATGCACCAGTGATTGTTAAGTATCGCGACGAGAAAACTGATCGGTCAGTTCAACTAGAGGATTTTTTGAGGTAGGCCAGCAAAAATGAATTTAGCCACCGATAAACACGGATAAAAACGGATTCAGCAAAACCACAAGTTAGACCGATAGATTGGTTATTGATTGATCCGTTTTTATCCGTGTCAATCTGTGGCGAATTACTGGAAGTTGATGAACCCATTTCAACCGCCACCTTTTCTCAGCGGGATCGAGAAGAGCGTCATTCGCCAGATTTCCGACCGCGCCACGCCTGACTGCATTCGCCTCGGCCTCGGCGAACCCGATTTGCCGACGCCTCAATTCATTCGCGATGCCGCGACACGCGTAATTCAACAAGAGCAGAACGGCTACACGTTACAGGCAGGCTTACCCGCACTGCAGGAGTTGGTCGCTTCGTCTTATCCACAACTAAAGCTGTCACCCGCAGACGTGATTATTACTGCCGGCTCGCAGGAAGCTATGTACCTGGCGTTGATGACGCTGGTGCGGCCCGGCGATGAAGTGCTGATTCCCGATCCGGGATTTGTTGCTTACCCGACGATTAGTCAAATGGCTGGAGGTCGCGCGATCTTTTACCGACTGCCGGCAACGGACAAATTTTCTTTTGACAGAGACGCGTTTCGTCGGGCGATTAACGAGAAGACCAGAGTTGTGATTTGCACAAGTCCGTCTAACCCGACGGGCCGCGCTTTCACGAACGACGAGCTGCAGGAAATCGCGAGCGCTATTGACGAGAGCGGCTCAGGCGCATACGTCATCAGCGATGAGATTTATCGAGAGCTCTATTACGGGCCCGTTCGTCCTGCTTCAATTTCTGAATACTACGCAAACACGATCGTGATTAGTGGTCTTTCGAAGTCACTGAGCATGACTGGCTGGCGCCTGGGTTGGATGTGCGGGAACCGCGATGTTATTTCTAGTGCGGTCGTGTTACATGGTTACGTGACGACTTGCGCGTCCACTGTGTCACAGAAGACTGCTTTAGTTGCGTGGTCTGATGAAGCGGAGTCTGCTCGTGCGCTCCACCGCGAAACCTTTGGCGCGCGGCGCGACTACCTGCTACGACACTTGCGCAGGGCTGGTCTAAAGGCTGTAACTCCGGACGGTGCGTTCTATACCATGGTCGACGTTCGTGACTATGGGTCGTCGATGAAAGTTGCGGAAACACTTCTCGAAGCTGGCGTGGTCACTATCCCCGGAAGCGCCTTCGGAAGTGAGAGCGAAGGATTCCTCCGAGTATCATTCTGTGCAGACTTGCCAGTGCTTGAAGAAGGGGTAAAACGAATGGCGGCCGGGTTAAAAAGCAGGAGTAGTAATGGCTAAAAGACGTGTCGG
>DASRPN010000049.1:0-20269 GCA_035646355.1 Pyrinomonadaceae bacterium
TGACTCACCAATCGCAAACCCGATAAAACACGGGCCAGCGTAACTGCCCGGAATGAACAACAGAATGCACAACATGATCAGCAACTCGACGCTGATCAACATCATGCCGATGCTCATGCCTGCCTTGAGCGGGATCGCGTAGAGCGGAAACGGTTTGCCCTGGAGACTGGCAAACGCCGTCCGCGAGTTGGCGAAGGTATTGACGCGAATGCCGAACCATGCGACGCCGTAACTGCCGGCGATACCAATCAAACTGAACAACAGTATGATGCCGACGCGAAAAGGCTCGAAGCCCGAGAGCACGCCGAAGTAGAGCACGATGATCACCGCGATGAACGCTTCGAGAAGCAGAATGAATTTGCCTTGTGTGATCAGATAGGTTTTGCAGGTCTCGTAAATCAGCTCCGAGATCTCGCGCATAGCGCGATGCACCGGCATCTTCTGCAAGTTCATGTAGATGGCCAGGCCGAATCCGAGGCCGAGAACACAGATAACAATGCCGAACAGCAGCAGGTTGTGACCGTTGATTCCGTTGAGAAAGGTCACTTCCGCCAGATTTGGCAACTCGAGACTCGCTTCACCGCCATGTTGGGCGTAAGCGGGCAGCCCGCAGGCTAGGGTTATGACGATAGCCGCAAGGGCTATTGCTGCACGGCGCAGTTTTAGCGATAGTTCCACTTGGGAAAATTCCTTTCTGATTGTCCAGATAATGGCGAGATACGCTTTACGAAAACGCGTATTATCCACAGATTACACAGATTTTTCAAAGAGGGGGCCTAGAAATCATGGAACAACCAGAATCCAGCTTCGCCCCGGGGAAACGGCTCGGCCCGTATTCACTCGTGTCGCGCCTTGGCGCGGGGGGCATGGGCGAGGTCTACCTCGCCCAGGATACGCGGCTCGGTCGTCAGGTTGCCCTTAAATTCCTCCCTCAGTCCTTTCGCGAAGATTCCGAGCGCCTGCGTCGATTTCAAAACGAGGCGCGAGCGGCCTCCACGTTGAACCACCCTAACGTCGCAACAATTTATGAAATCGGAGAGGCCGAAAACACCACCTTCATCGCGATGGAGTTCATCGAGGGCCTGACGCTGGATCAAAAGATCAGCGGTCGCACTTTGACGACCGGCGAGATAGTCAATATTTCTATCCAGGTTGCTGACGCGCTTGACGATGCTCATTCGCACGGCGTCGTCCATCGAGATATCAAGACCGGGAACATCATGATAACGCGACGTGAACAGGTTAAGGTTCTTGATTTCGGATTGGCAAAGGTGAGTGCCCTCAGCAGTACCGAACTCTCCGAGGTGCCGACCGCTGTGAAAACGGCGCCTGGTTTTGTAATGGGTACCGTGCAATACATGTCTCCCGAGCAGGCGGTTGGGGAAGCGATCGATGCGCGTTCAGACATCTGGAGCTTCGGTGTGGTGCTCTACGAAATGGCTACCGCCCGGAAACCTTTTTTGGGAGCGACCACCGGCGAAACGATCGACAAGATCAGGCACTCGCAGCCTGAAGCAGTGGCGCGATTTAACTACGAGATTCCGGCCGAACTCGAACGCATTATCCGGAAGTGTTTGGAGAAGAATCGTGAAAACCGTTACCAGTCCGCTCGCGAGTTATTGATCGATCTGAAGAACTTGAGACGCGATCTCGAATCGGATGCGCAAGTTGCGCCTCGGATTCCAACCGAGACCAAGTCAAACGCTCGAAACAGGCTGCTTTTACTTGTCGCTGGAGTTCTCATTCTGAGCATCGTTGCCGTCTACTATCTGACCCGGCACGATCAATCGCGTACGGAAATCGCAAACGCCCGGGTCAAATCGATAGCGGTGTTGCCTTTCAAACCCCTCGTCGCCGGCAATAGAGACGAGACACTCGAACTTGGAATGGCAGACACGCTCATCACGAAGCTCAGCAACATCAGAGACGTTGACGTACGACCGATCAGTGCGGTTCGCAAATACACGGGACTCGAACAGGACGCGATTGCCGCAGGTCGCGACCAGCAAGTCGATGCCGTTCTTGATGGAGTAATTCAGCGGTCGGCTGATGAGGTTCGAGTGTCGGTCCGATTCCTGAGGGTTACTGACGGTTCGCAACTGTGGTCAGGTCAGTTTCAGGAACATATGACTCAGATTTTTGCTGTTCAAGATTCCATCTCAGAGCGGGTTGCGTCCGCACTCGCTTTAACTCTCGCCGGAGGTGAACGTCAACAGCTTACGAAGCACCACACTGAAAACGCAGAAGCCTATGAACTCTACTTGAGGGGTAGATTTCAGATGAGCAGGCTTACCGACGACGGTTTTCTCAAAGGGCGCGATTATTTTCAGCAAGCGATCGGTCTTGATTCGAATTACGCCCTGGCTCATGCCGCGTTGGCAGACTCTTATTTGGCGCTTGGCGGCTGGAATGTTGCCACTCCGAAGGAGAGCTTCCCGAAGGCACGAGAGGCTGCTCTCCGAGCACTGCAATTCGATCCGAGCTTACCGGAACCGCATGCAACATTAGCCATGGTTAGCTTTGCCTTTGATTGGGACTGGAAAGCAGCCGAACAGGAATTCAAACGAGCGCTCGATCTCAACCCGAACTATTCGGATGGTCATCAGTTGTATAGCTACTACCTTATTGCGATGAAGCGGTTCGACGAATCACTCGCTCAAATGCAGCGCGCAAAAGAACTCGATCCCGCATCGTTATCGAAGCTGGCCGGAATTGGCGAGATTCTCAACTACATGGGTCGAACCGACGAGGCATTCAAGCACTTCGAGAAGTGTTTGGAGTTGGATCCAAATTCCGGCTTTGCACACTGGTCACTTGGAAACGCTTATCTTCACAAGAAGATGTATGACGAGGCAATCAATCAGTACAAGAAGGCGATTCCACTTTCGGGAACCAGCCCCGACGAACCATCGACACTTGCATATGCTTACGCGAAATCAGGCAGAAGGAAGCAGGCACTGGAGACGATTGAGGAATTAATCAAACGATCAGAACGCAGCTATGTTTCATCGACGCTCATCGCTACCGTGTATGCGGCGCTTGGAAATCATGACGACGCGTTAAAGTCTCTGCGTAAAGCCGTCGATCAACGGGATGGCGTCCTGCCGTTTACAAACGTTGACCCGATCTTTTCGGACCTGCGATCCGATAGTCGATACGCTGAGATTCTAAAACGTGTGGGCCTGCCGAATTGAGGTTAGGCGTACCCAGGAATTAAGCGGACGAGGGGTTCTCTTGAACCTCTGTCATTTGCGGGTGGCTCCGCGTACCGAGCCAGCGCCGGATCGAATCGACCATGATTACCGCGGCGGCGATCATGATGATCGCCGTAAGGCTAATGTTGATAACGCCTTGCATTGAAGTCTCAGGTTTTTGAGCGAGTGGAAGAAATATGTCGGTGATTGATTTGAAGCCGGCAACAAGCGTAGTTGAGCTTACAAACACGAGCGGAACGAGAGTGACCCACGCGTATTTTGCTTTGCCGGAATTCATGATGATCGTTGTCGCCACGCACAACGCGACGGCTGCAAGTAGTTGATTCGCAATGCCAAACATCGGCCAGATCGTGGATATCGAGCCCGACCAAATGAACGCCGCCCAGGCCGCGACGACAAGCGCCGACGTGATAATCGAACCCGGCAGCCAGTTCGGCTCCTCCAGTTTCTTATAGAACCTGCCGCCAAACTCGCCGACAAGGAAACGAGCCACACGTGTGCCCGTGTCGATCGTGGTGAGGATGAAGAGTGCTTCAAACATGATCGCGAAGTGGTACCAGTACTTCATCAGCCCGCCGAGGCCGGGGATTCCGTTGAAGATTTTCGCGATTCCGAGCGCGAGAGTGACGGCGCCGCCCGTGCGGCCGCGCAGGTTTTTCTCGCCTGATTCCGCTTCAAGTTGATCGATCTCCCGCGGTTGCAGGTTGAAGCCTTCCGCAGTGTGCGTTTCGACGAGTTGCGTGTAAGCAGCTTTCTGCGCGTCAGTGCGTTGCGCGGTGTTGATGGCGAAGTAGTCGCCGGGGAAGAGCGAAGCTGCGGCAATCAGCGCGACGACGCCGACAACGCCCTCCATCAACATGCTTCCGTAACCGATCATTCGCGTGTCGGTCTCTTTCGCGATCATCTTAGGCGTCGTACCGGACGAGACGAGCGCATGGAAACCGGAGATCGCGCCGCAAGCGATCGTGATGAACACAAACGGATAAAGTTTTCCGGGGATCACCGGACCGCCACCTGCTGTGAAGGGCGTGAATGCCGGCATGTTCAGATTCGGCGCGACAACGATCACGCCAATGATCAGGAAGATGATCGTTCCGACTTTTAAGTACGACGACAGGTAGTCGCGTGGGCAGAGCAGCATCCAAACAGGCAACACTGACGCGATGAAGCCGTAAGCTGCCATGATCACGATCAGACTATTGCGTGAAAGTGTGAACGTCTCAGCCAGTGACGACTCCGCGATGCGACCACCTAGCCAGACCGCGAAAAGAAGTCCAACGATGCCGATCATGCTCGCTTCCGTAATCTTCCCGATCCGAAAGCGATACATGTAAAGTCCCATCAATAACGCGAGTGGAATTGTGAAACCGACGGTGAATGTTCCCCATGGTGATTCCGCTAACGCATTCACAACCACCAGACCGAGTCCTGCGAGTGCGATCACGACGATGAAGAGAATCGCAACCCCTGCGACCAGGCCCGATAACGGACTGATCTCAGTGCGCGCCATCTCTGCGAGCGACTTGCCTTTCCGGCGCACGCTTCCTGCCATGATCATGAAGTCGTGGACCGCGCCGCCGAGACATACCCCAATCACCAGCCATAACAGTCCCGGCAGGAAACCAAACTGCGCCGCCAACACTGGACCAATCAACGGCCCTGCGCCTGAGATCGCGGCGAAGTGATGTCCAAAGAGCACCCATTTGTTGGTCGGGTAGTAGTTGTGCCCGTCATACATCGTCTGGGAGGGCACCGGCCGTGAGTCGTCAAGCGCGAGTACTTTCGCCGCGATAAAGGCCGAGTAGTAGCGATACGCGATCGCGATTACGCAAAGTGAGCCGATGATGATGGGAAGGGCGTTCATCCGTTTCGATTCGCTTCGCTCGAATTCTGAATGGCTTTCGCCATCACGCTGCCGACGATCCCCAGCACCAAACCGATCAGGATGAACGAAACGCCGAACAGAGCGCGGTTGTGGTTCTCGTTCGCTGAATCAGCGGCTGCGGCAAAGACCGGGGTGAAACCGATGTGATGAGGGACTGTGAACAGTCCAACCGCAAGCGCAAGGAAACCGAGTGCGGCAATCTTGAGCGCCAGCGGCGTTCTTTCCGGCCGGCCCAACTTCATGCCGATCGCGCTGCGCGTGTAACCGTACGCGAGGTAAACGGCGAGACCCAGCACAAGCCAGCCAATGAAGCGCCACCACGTGTCGGCAGCAAGGTAGTACATGAGAAAGATGCATGACGCGGCGCCAAGCAGCGGCATCAAGAAGTCGCCGAACGGCACGCGGAACGGGCGCGGCCGCGTCGGATCTTTGCGACGGAGAATCGGGATGGCGATGCAGACGAGCAGGAACGCAAACAACGTCCCGACGTTCGTCAGATTCAGCATCGATTCGATGTTTGCAAACGCCGCGATGCCGCCGACGAAGATGCCCGTCAGGATCGTCGTCACGTGCGGCGTTTTGAATTTCGGGTGAACGGTCGCAAAGACCGACGGAAGCAGTCCATCACGCGCCATCGACATGAAGATGCGCGGTTGGCCCAACTGAAACACCAGCAGTACGGCGGTGTGCGCGACCACCGACCCGGCTGCGACAATCGTTTGTGGCCAGGTAATTCCCGGTGGCGCGACATGATCGAGCGCCATCGTCAAGGCTTCCGCCTGCCCCGAAGTCGAGACCCGTTGTAAATCGGGAAAGGAAATCAATCCCGTAAATACCGCGGCGACGATGACATAGAATATCGTGCAAACGATCAGCGAGCCGATGATGCCAATGGGCAGATCTCGCGCGGGGTTCTTCGTTTCTTCCGCAACGGTGGAGACAGCATCGAAACCGATGTAAGCAAAGAATACGAGCGCGGCGCCCGCAAACGTTCCGCCCCAACCGTGTGGTTGAAACGGAGTCCAGTTTGCCGCCATCTGCGAAGGCGAGACGAAATACAGCGCGGTGCCGATGAAGAACAAAAGCACGAGTACTTTCACCAACACCATGCCGGCGTTGAAGTTTGCCGACTCTTTAATTCCCCAAACGAGGATGATTGTGATCAGTGCGACGATCGCGAATGCCAGAAAGTTGAAGATGATCGGAATTCCACCAATCACTGGCGCGCTGCCAAACAACTGCGCATACTCCGCCGGGTTCTCCGTCCGTAACAGCATTGCCGAGCGATAGTCGGCGGCTAGCCAGTGTGGGAAATGAATGCCGAGATTAATCAGCAGCTTGTGAAAGTACTCGGCCCAACTGATCGCCACCGCGACGTTGCCGATGGCGTATTCAATGATCAAGTCCCAGCCGATGATCCAAGCGATCAACTCGCCCATCGTGGCGTATGAATAGGTGTACGCGGAGCCGGAGATTGGGACCATCGACGCGAGTTCGGCGTAACACAGTGCCGTAAAACCACAGACAACACCCGTGATTACGAAGGAAAGCATTAGTGAAGGGCCGGCACCAGGGCGTCCGGAGACAAATATGTCGCCTGCAGCGGCGGCGCCGACGGTCGCGAAGATGCCTGCCCCGATGATCGCGCCGATGCCGATCAGAGTCACATTGAAAGCTCCAAGAGTTCGCTTTAATGCGAACCCCGGACCGCCTGCGGCTGCCAGAATGTCATCAAGGTTCTTGGTACGAAAGAGTCCTCGAAGCAATGTGTCGCCTCCGTGGAAGGGGTTTAGATTTCACTAACTTGGTGTTACGACTGTGGCGTGCGGAGTTTGGCATTTGTTCCGATCTGTGGTCAACCCTTGAAACTTCAAACCACCTGATCTAGTTTGTCTTTCGAGCAGCAAATGTATCCGTTCAGAAACATCCTGTTTCCGACCGATTTCTCTCTGCACGCGCATGCGGCGTTGAAGTATGCCGCAGGTTTTGCGCGCGAGGGGCGTGGACGAGTGCTGCTGTTGAACGTGCAGGATGCGAAGGTTCCGGCGAACTTGTTGACTCTGCCGGAGCACGTTTTCCAGGACCAGGACAACAACTGGCTTTTGCAACTGCGATCAGAAGCGAAAGAACTGCTTGCCGATAGTTTGCTGAACGGCCTCGACGCGGAGGCGTTATTTCTCGAAGGAGATCCGGCGAAGCAGGTCGCGCAGGCAGCGGTCGATCACGGGATCGACCTGATCACAGTTGCCACGCGCGACCGCAGTCGACTTTCACGCGCATTTGGGGGCTCGATTGCCGAGGAGATCGTGGCGGAGGCGCCTTGCGCCGTTCTCGCGATTCGACCACCGCAACACGACTTCGTAGAACACCGCAGCGGCCAGACACAGATCCGCGTGAATCGAGTTTTGGTGGCGACGAACTTTCGCCCGTCTTCCGCCGCTGCCACACAACTCGCGACCGGAATCGCAAACCAGCTTGGGGCAGAACTTCACGCGGTTTACGTAATAGGTGACTATTTCGAACAAATTTCAGTTATGTTTCCCGAAGGCGGACTGGCGGCTCTCACTCGTTTTCGCAGTCACATGGAGGAACGAATGGGAAATCTGTCGCGGACGAGTGGGTCAACTGCCGCGACGCACATCGTTGAAGGCCGGCCGTACCAGGAGATCGTCAAGCTCGCTTCGCAGATCGAAGCGGACCTGATCGTGTTGGGCACTGCTGTTCACGGTTCGCTGTTCGGCAACAATCAGGTGCTGGGTTCGGAGATTGAACGAGTTATAAGAAACGCGCCGTGTCCGGTATTGTGTGTTCCGGCGGCGAGAGTTGTGACGCCGTTGCCGGCGCTTGTGACACAGGCGTTACCACAGACATAGGGCACTAATCATGAGAACCATTATCCTTTTGCTTCTGGTAGGCGGAGCGTTCGCCGCCTGCAATTCTAATAACAACGCGAACCTCGAGAGAGTTGTAGCGACCCCACCGACGCCGACGCCTGTGCGTGCTGCTCAACAACCACCGAACGACGGAGTGCGTCGCATTACGACTGCCGAGCTTGAGGAGTTGATGAATCAAGGGAAGGTTGTTGTCGTCGACGTGCGCAATCAGGCGGCATACGATATCGGGCATATTCGCGGGGCGAAGTTGATACCTGTTCCGCAGGTTGGAGAGCGGACGAAGGAGCTGCCGCGTGACAAGATGATTGTCACGTACTGCGCTTGACCAAAGGAACAAACGTCTGCCGGTGCGGCGGGCGCAATGAAATCGCAGGGTTATGAAAACGTCGCAGCGCTCCTGGGTGGGTTTCAGTTGTGGGAAAAAGAAGGACGGCCTATCGACAAGAAGAAGTGAGGCTGCGGCTTAAGTGTTGGGTCTTCGTTGTTTGTGTTTTGTGCTTGGAGCTTTGTACTTTGTTCGCCAGGCAACGAGCGCTTTAAACCGTCCCTGAAACTAGCGAACAAAGTACAAAGAACAAAGCTCAAAGATCCAAGACCGAAAACCCAAGGCTAAAGTTCCCTAAGACCAACTATGATGGAGCAGCCGTCAACCCCGATACAGTGGGCCAAGGTAATCGACCACACGCGGTGCATAGGCTGTCACGCCTGCACGACTGCCTGCAAATCTGAAAACCTCGTCCCGATTTCAGTTACGCGTACCTACGTCAAACACGTAGACATCGGCTTGTTTCCCCAAGCCCGGCGCGCGCACCAGGTGACACGATGTAATCAATGCGCGCACGCACCATGCGTAACGGCATGTCCGACGACGGCGATGTTCAAGCGTCGTGATGGAATAGTCGATTTCGACAAGTCGATCTGCATCGGTTGCAAAGCATGCATGGCTGCATGTCCATACGACGCGATCTTCATCAACCCGGAAGATCACTCCGCCGAAAAGTGCAACTTCTGCGCGCACCGGATCGATATCGGACTCGAACCGGCGTGCGTCGTCGTTTGTCCGACGCAGGCGATCCTGGTCGGCGACATGAACGACAGCGATTCGTACGTCGCACAGATCGTCAACCGCGAACCGGTTTCTGTCCGGCGTCCCGAGAAAGAGACGCTGCCGAAGCTCTTTTACAAAGGGGCGCATCAGGCGACGCTCGATCCATTAGCCGCTCGCCGTCCCGAAGGCGGGTTGTTCATGTGGAGCGAACAGCAGACGGGCATGGATCTCGTCGTCTCAGGAAATCCGCAGTACAACAACTCATCGGCGGCGGCGCTGCTCTCATACGACGTGGCCCATACTATCCCCTGGGACTGGCGCGTCAGTCTTTACACCTGGACCAAGGGCATCTCGGCGGGTGTTTACCTCGTGGCGGCATTGCTCGTGGTGATGGGTTTGCTCAGTCGCACAAGTCCCTTGTGGCTGTGGTTCGCGCCCATAGTCTCCGGCGCGTTTCTCGGGTTCACCGGCGCACTGTTGCTTTGGGATCTGGAGCATCCGAAACGTTTCTACCTGATCTTTACGCGCCCGCAGTGGCGCAGTTGGCTAGTGAAGGGCGCTTTTATTATCGCCGCATACGCGGCCGTACTTGCGGCACACTTCGCTGCGAGTCTCGCCGGATTGGATTCGCTGCAACTGTTGTCGACCATTGCCGGAATTCCGTTGTCAGTGGGAACGGCTGTTTACACGGCTTACTTGTTTGCGCAAGCGAAAGCACGCGACCTTTGGCAGAACCCGTTGTTGCCGCCGCACTTATTCTTTCAGGCGATACTGTTAGGTGCGGCGGTGCTGTTGCCGTTGGCCGAGCTGCATCAACGCTGGCCGAAACGCCAGTTAGTGGGTTTCATCGATTTCAGTTACATGGAAGTGGTTTGGGTCGCGTGGGCCCTCGCAATTTCCACCTTGATTCATTTGTTAATGGTGTGGGGTGAAGTTTCGTTGACGCATCCGACCTCGCACTCGCGACTCGCCGTCTGGGAAATGGTCAAAGGACGCTACAGAACCGACTTCTGGACCGGAGTAATACTTTCCCTCGTTGGTGGACTAATACCGCTGCTCGCCGTGCTCGATGTTTTCGATCTTTCGTACGCTCTTGGCGGCGCGCCGTTCGCCCTCATCGGGATGATGCTCTTCGAACATGCGTACGTGCAGGCTGGACAGTCGGTGCCGCTGGCATAAGGACACTGTTGTTATGAAAAAAATAATCATTCGTTGTTGTCCGGTTTGACTCGCGAAGAAGGCGATTGCCTCCCGGGTGGAGGCGGAATTGAAGAAAGAAGGCGGAGTTGAAGTCGAAACGGTGCGAGGCGGTCTCGGCGAGCTGAGCGTCTCGATCGATGATCGGAAGGTTGTCAACACTAACCGGTTTTGGTACCCGACTCCGGGCGGCGTTTTGAAGAAGGTGCGTGCCGCGCTTGCCGAAGAAAGCTGACCCACCGCAAACACCTGACTCCGATTCGACTCTCAAAGGTCGTCGCATTGTTTTTGTGTGTTGTTCAATCTGGAACTTGGCGGCGCCGAGCGGCACGCATTTATCCTCGCGAAACACTTAGTTGAACACGAAGAGGCCGTGGTTCAAGTTTTCGGCTTCAACAAATCGGGAGCTCGCAAATGACTCCGATTTGCGCATTACTCTCGGGACAGAGAATCAACGGAGAGTTCGAGAGAAGTACACGGCGCAGCGTATGTGCGAGTCGACTGTGGCTGTTATAAAAGAGGTCTTGAGCAATGTACCCTAAGCAACGTTTATTTGCGGTCGCATTGATTGTTGGGTTTATCGCGCTCACCTACTACAACTGGCATCAACTCTGGGAGAAGAGTGAATACTCGCTGAAGCTCGCTGCGTTTGGGCCCGTGGGTGTGGTAGGTGGATTTTTCATGTTGCTGTTTCCGACCATGATCGGCAAACCGAACACGACGCAAGAGAAAGTGATTGTCATCCTGGTTTTTGTTGTCGGTTTAGCTGCTGGATTGATCAACTGGTTCCTGATGGATCCAGGTTTCTTCGGGATGTAAGGGGACATAAATGGAAGTTCTGTGGCAAGAGTTGACTGCGGGGCTCGCTGACTTCGGCCAGTTGGAGCGCGTGCTGCTGCGCCTTGTAGCGGCTACGCTGCTGGGCGCGCTCGTCGGTTTCGAGCGGGAAAAGGCGGGGAAACCGGCCGGGTTTCGCACGCACATTCTCGTATCCCTGGGTACTGCGATCGTCGTGCTCTCGTGCGCCGGCGGTGGCATGGATATGGACGGACTGTCGCGCGTAATTCAGGGCATTGTCACCGGCATCGGGTTTATCGGCGCGGGTTCGATCCTAAAAATCAGCGAACAACGCGACATTCAGGGTTTGACGACCGCTGCAGGTTTGTGGATGACTGCGGCCATTGGCGTCGCGTGTGGGTTGGGTACGATTGGACTCGCGCTGATCGCTACCGCAATGACGTTGATCGTGCTTTGGGTTTTGCGAGTGATGGAAGCGCGCGCCACAGCTCTCGCCGAGAAAGCGAAAAAGAAGTTGAGTTAGTTTCTCTGCGATCCTCTGCGGCTCTGCGTTGAGACAGTTGCAAAGATTTATGACCGCAGAGAGACGCAGAGGATCGCCGAGCTACCGCTGAGCTTTAGTTTCTCGTTGTCGAGGCTGGACGTTTTTCAGGTTTCAAGACAGTTGCGGCGACAGCGATAAGATAGTTTGCGCGTTGCGACGGCTGTTCGAGTTTGGATGCGAGCAGTCGAGCTTGCATATAGTCCTGCGCAGCAAGCGATTGGACCTCACGAAAATCGATCGCGTCGATCGTGGCGTTGTTGCCGGCCGTCATTTCCACACCATTCACAACAGTCAGGTTCATGATTCTTAACAGCGGCGGCTTCGTAGTCGCTGAAGGGCTCGCTTCCTTAGCGGCCTGCAACCGGTTCATCGTGGCAAGCGCCGTCCCTAACACTTCAAACCCCCGGATCGTATCGAACTTCGCGAACAGTTCGGCAACCTGCAACTGCGCCAGCATCTTGTCGGGAATGTCGTCAGCCTTGGTCAGCGCCGTTAGCGCCTCGGAAAGTAACTCGATAGCCTGCGACTGGTCCTTGTAACGCGACAAAACGCTCGCCGCCAACTGCACCAGAATCTTCGCGCGAAACACCTGATTGTTGAACTGCGACGATATTTTTCGCGCCTCAGCAATCGTCTCCAGCGACCTCAACTGCGATTGGATCTTGACCAAGTAGATATCGTCTTCCGTTGACGCCCGCATTTTCTCGTCTTGAATCTTTTTAGCGATCGTGAGCGCGCGTTCCTCGTCTTCGCGCATGAGTCTGTTCGCAATGCTCAGGAACAACGCGTCGCGGACCTGCGGGTTCTTTTCCTTTTCCGCGCGTTCGACCTGTTCGTCGACGCTGTAGTTGTTTCGGGACGCGAGCGTAGATTCGTCCCGTTGAATCCCTCGCAACATATCCGTCCGTTGACGCTGTTCTGCATTCAAACCTGAAGCAATGCGCGTCATCTGTCCGCGCAGCTCCGGCAACCGGTTGGGAGCGTAACGCGACACGATAGTCAACGCACGTAGTTCAAGCTGGTTGTAAAAACTTGCGCTCGAGGACGACACGGGAGTGCCGTCGCCGCCCGATTGTTTCCAGGCTGCATCGACGTAGTAGTCAGCGAGCAGTTGAGCGTCCGTGAGCTTTGCTGTTGACTGCAGTTCGCCGTCGGGTGTGAAAAGGTAGTTCGCGAGGATGAGGATTGCTATGTCGTAAACGTAGTTGTTGCGACGCAGCGTTGCAACGGCTGCGCGAAACAGGTCATCGCTCAGGTCTCTTCTGTTTCGGCTCAGACTAAACAGCAGTGAGCCGAAGCCCTCGGGAATACGATCGCCTGCGAGCGCGAGAAGTCCGAGCCGCATGGCCTGTTCAGAGTCGGTAAGTGCGAGTTGCGCAGCGATCTGCATCAGCACGTCCGGGCGCAAGCTGTTAACTTTTTCAGATGACTTGCCGGCGCGCTCGTTTTCGAACGCTTTCAACCACTCGGTCGCTTGTTTACTGTCGTGCGTGCCAAACCGCTGTAAGACCTCCTTGACGGCGGTTGCTTGCCGTTTGATGAAGCCCGCCTGCTTTTCCTTCGGCAGATCGTCGGCGACGGCTTGCGAGATGCTCTCGAAGGCGGAACGAAACGTCTCGCGCGCAAACGGTTCATCAAACGTCCACAACGTATCGGCAATACGCGCCTGAAGTTTTCCGGCCGCGATCTTGTCCGATTCGCTTTTGAGACTTCGCGCGGTTGTCTTGAGTAGATTGATCGCGTCCTGCTGATCCACCGCCTGCGACATCGCGACGGACGACGAGAAAAGCAACACCGATAACAGAAGAAATATTCGCGTTTTATTTCGTGTTCCCATTGGCGAAAAGGGGTTGTTTGTGATGTTGCACTCCGTCCCAACGTTGCAGCACCTTACCTTCTTTTTCGATCAACAGATACTGCGGAACGATATTCACCTTGAGCATCTTACCCACGCTCGGTCCTTCCGACACTAGAATGGGCAGACTTTCCAGGTGGTAGGCACCGATGAACTTATTCAACGCCGCGCGATCATGTCCTACGTCGATTAGGTAGAACGCCGTGCTTCGTTTGGCTGACTCTTCCTTCAAACTCTTCCACAACACGGCGTCTAGCGAACAGCCTTCGCATGACGGCGTAAAGAAAACGAGGAGAATCTTCTCGTTCGCGACTTTATCGAGAGCTGCGGGTTCACCCGTCAGCGTTCTCATCTGTGGGAAAACGATCACGTCACCCGCGACGAGACCATCGATGCCCGCGATGGTGTCGCTCGAATTCAATTGCGTCGTTTGCTTCTGAGCCTTCGGCCAGTGGGTGACGCCGACATAGCTCAACGCCGCCGCCATGACAAACACCATCACGCAGAGGCCTGTCTTGAGTTGCGAGTTCACCGTCATTCTTAAGTGATGTTTGGTTTGGTAACACACGTATTCACGTAAAAACACGTGAAACCGTCGAACATACCGTTTTCGTCGTACCTCAACTCGCAGCCGGCAAAGTAGGAAACACAGCCGTCCTTCAAAGTCTGTTCTTTACAATAACCAAAGCATGGTCCTTCCTGTGCCTGAGCGTCTGGCGCGGATGCGAGCAGAATGCCGAATAGCATTCCGGTGAAGAGTGAGAAAAGAATTCGCTTAAACATCGTGCTACTCCTTGAGGATTGGTTCTTAGAAAACTACGTACTCGTCGACACGGAAAGGTCCTCGATTACGCAGCAAGTACAAACTCTTATCGCCCGCTGTGAGGCGATGAAAATTATGTTCGAGAGTCACGTTTTTCAGCGTGCGTCCCGTCTTGGTCAGGATTCGTAGCCGCGCCGTACCCTGCTGGAGCGCCGGCCCTTTGTTCTTGCCGGAGATCAATAAGTACAGACGGTCTTGTTTGTCGGCAGCAATGTCGAGAACCAGGATTTGGTATCTGGCCGTTACCGACACGGAATTGCCGCTCCCGCCGACCTTGATATCCGGCGGCGCGATGGGAACGTCACTTTCCGGTTTGAACTCCGCGAGCAATCGTCCGCTGCGGCTGTAATGACGCACGAGGGGCGGGTAGTTAAAGCTGAAGAAGAACCCGCCGTCGCCATCGCGCGCGATATTTCCATCGTTCAATTCTTGCGTGGTGACTTCCTCGCCGTAATCGATTCGTTCGCCGAAGCTGCGCAGCAGTTTTCCGTCCGCGCTGAATAGATCGAACAAGCGGCCAATCGTGTTGAGCACGATGAGTTCGCCAAACGCGTTGGTGGCAATCTGTTGCGCAATCAGTGAGACTTTGAACTCACGTTCAACAACACACTGCGGACTCAGCCGTCTGACTTTCGAGTCTCTCTGGTTTAGAACCCAGATTTGTCCTTTCGTTCCGACTGCTATGTCTGTCACCGGAGTTCCGAGCGAGTCAGGTCCGCAAAAACGTCTGATCTTTCCGGTCTTGAGGTCGTGAACAAAGATGCTGGAGAGAACGGGGTCGACAAAGTAGAGATTACGATCCGGTCCGACCACTACGCTCGCCGGATATGTGAATGGCGCAGACGCATTCAGCACTTCGGCATGCGCACGCAGCGCATCCTGCGCGGTTGCTTGAGGCTCCGCGAAAAGTATGAGAAGAAGACAGCAGGCGGAGCTGAAACTTTTACGCCTCATGAGAGTCGAGCCTTCTTTATGCTGGGCTTGGTTTGTCCTGGCCTGGGTGAGAGGAGGACGCCGCGCAGTCTAATTTCTTGCCGAGATTCTCGCTATCAGGAAGATCCTTAGGGAGAATCGCCCCGCGCGTTTGAGTTACAAATACCTCGCACGGTATCTTGTTACATTATGTGTCGAAATATTAAGAACCTTTACAACTTCAAACCGCCCGCGACCGAGGCGGAGATTCGCGCGTCGTCGTTGCAGTTTGTGCGCAAAGTAAGTGGTTACAACAAACCGTCGAAAGCGAATGAGGACGCGTTTAATCGCGCAGTGGAGCAGGTGGCGCAGGCCGCGCATGACTTGCTCGACTCGCTGGTGACGACGGCGCCGCCACGAGATCGCGAAGTTGAAGCGGAAAAGGCACGGGCTCGCAGCGCGGAACGGTTTCCAGCTACTGTTGCAACATCGAGGTAGCTCACACGAACCTCAAACAAACAGACAACTCCCCGTGGCCGGATCTTTTTGTTGTCAAAGATTTCCTGGAGCCACTCGTGTGTGAACGGATCGTTAACGAGATGAGCGCTCTTGAAGGGCGCTCGTCTCTTGTTTACGGTCGTTCGGAAGCAGGAGTTGTCAATGAAACAACTCGCAGATCGCTGCGTCTCGCACCTTCTTTGGAAACGGTTGAGCTTGTTGTCGGTCAATTGCTGGCGTGCATGGGCCAGATCGCGGAGCATTTTTCGGTGAAGCTCAGCGAAGGTGAAGATCCGCAGTTTCTCCGTTATCAAAAGGGCGATTTCTTTGTGGCCCATCAGGATGGCAACACCGGGATGCTTCGACTCGACACTGAGCGGCGACTCGTGTCGACGGTGATATTCCTTGGTCGCGAAGTGGAGTCGCTGGTGGAAGGACGAGATGTTTACTGCGGCGGGTCGCTGGTTTTTACAAACCAGCGCGTCGCAATGGAGCACGCGAAGTTTCACATGCGCGGTGAGCCGGGGATGTTGATTGCGTTTCGTTCAGAAACGACACATGAAGTTACGCCGGTGACGCATGGCGAGCGCTATTCGATCGTCAGTTGGTACCGCTGATCATGCCGAGTATTCAGAGCCGAGCGGTTGAAGTTCTCGTGCGTCTGCTGCGATGGAAGCGAGCGTCGAATCGCACGCGCCAGCGCGTCGAGAGCGGGCAGCGGACGTACACGGAACCAACGCGGCGTCAGTGTCGAAAATACCTCGTGTCTAAGCGAGATTTCCGCGGCCACCTTGTTTGGACCATCGCGCCAAAGCAAAACCCCGGACGCAAACATATCATTTATCTCCACGGTGGCGGGTTCGTTAACAGCTTTGCCTCACAACAGTGGAACTTCATGTGTCGTCTGATCGATGCGCTTGATTGCACTGTGATCGCTCCAAATTATCCACACGCTCCGGAGTATTACGTTCACGATGTGTTCGATTTCCTGCTTCCGCTTTACGACGAGGTTGCGAACGTTGCGGGAAGTGCGAATGTCGTTATCATGGGCGACTCATCGGGCGGCGGGATGGCCCTCGCGCTTGCGCAACTGCTGCGTGAAAAAGGACGCGCGCAGCCGGCCCACGTGGTCCTGCTTTCGCCGTGGCTTGATGCGTCGCTCTCGCATCCTGATATTCCGGTATTCGACAAGATCGATCCGTTTCTCGATATGGAAGGTTTGAAATACGCGGGTGGCGTGTACGCGAGACATGTGGACCCGACGCATTATCTCGTCAGTCCCGTGTACGGCAGTCTCAAGGGTCTTGCGCCGATATCCTTGTTTACCGGCACGCGTGACATCCTGTTTCCGGATTGCCGCAAGCTGCGTGATTGCGCTGAATCTGAAGGCGTTGCGTTGAACTATCGCGAGTACGACGCGATGCTTCACGATTGGATGTTGATATCGCTGCCGGAGTCGAAGCAAGCACTCAAGGAGATTGTGGAGATCATTGGAACAAATTGACGTTTGCCAGTGTCCTTAGGCGTTAACGAATCGATGTTCGATACGCTCACCATCAGAGATGCGCGACCGATTGCATGGATGAAGCGAGGGATTGTGGCTGTGTTTGCGGCGCTGTCGTGATTGGCGGCCTTTCGGCTCACCGCGCGTACTTTCAGGTTCGAAATCTGGAAGTAAGAGCGCCGCAGTTATTAATAGATGGATCGGTTGTTGAAGTGGCGGTGGTTGGTTCCGGACGCAATCGCGTCGGCGTTCAGGCGGACTTGATTCAGCGCCTGCATTCAAAAGCGCTCCTCAACTTTCGCGTGCCCGGAAACAATCTCGCCTTCTTTGATCCGCGCGCGCAGCATGCAACGCAAACTGTCGTTTTGAATACTGAAACCCTCAGTCGTTTTCAACCCGGTGCTGCCGTTCTTCGCGTCGTCGCCACCGGCCGTCCTCAGTGGGGCCGCACTCCACCGCCAACCATCCGTGAACTCCCCGTCACGATTCAAGCTCGATAGACTTGCTTTGCCCTAAAAGTCGTAAACAGGTTTTCTCTGTGCTCTCTGAGCCTTTGTGGTTAATGATTTGCTCCAGGAAATAACCACAGAGTCGCAGAGAGCACAGAGTCGCACAGAGAAGCAGTCCAGCAAGAGACTTTTGAGGCAAAGCTCGATAGACCATTGCGCGGTTGCCGAATCCGTTCGATAATTCGCCGTCTTAGCAACCGATGCTGTGAAGGAGGCAGGCGATGGCAAGTATCAACTGGGGTCGCCTAATTCTCGGCGGCCTGATTGCGGCGATCATGATGTTTTTCGCCGATGGGTTTATTCACGAACGACTCGTGAGCACCGATTGGCACGCGGTCTATGCTGGACTGAACGCTGCTGAACCCCAACCACACGGAACCAGCATGGTCTACTTCGGCTTGTACGAACTCGGACGCGGTCTCATTGCAATGTTGTTCTATGCGACCATGCGCACTCACTTCGGCGCGGGACCAAAGACCGCAATCCTGGCCGGAATTGCAAGTTGGATCGCCTTCTCACTTACCGGCCCGGCGCAGTTCATTCCACTGGGCTTCTTTTCAAATGCGCTTTGGCTGAAAGTCGGCGCGATGCACCTGGTGACGTCGATAGTCTCGACCATCGCAGGCGCTGCGATGTACAAGGACGCAGCTCGACCCGCGATTGCCTGAGGTACATGAATTCCAGATCTTTTTCGCACGCAGCCAAGGTCATTCTTCTCGGTGGGTTGATCGCGGGAACGCTCGATTTGGTCGCAGCGTTCGTCTCCGCGTGGCTGCGCAGTGGCGTGCCGCCTTTACGCGTTTCGCAGTTTATCGCCAGCGGCGCGATTGGACCACCGGCGTTTACGGGCGGTTACAAGACGGCTGTGCTCGGAGTTGCCTTTCATTTCCTGATCGCGACGACGGCCACGGCTGTCTTTTATCTTGCTAGTCGCAAACTGCGCTTCCTGCTCAAATGGCCCGTGCCGATCGGTTTGCTTTACGGCGTCCTCGTGTATCTGTTCATGAACTTCGTGGTCCTGCCTCGTTCGGCGATCACTCCGGCACGGGTCCCTCCGTCACTTTCGGCCCGCGCGATACAGGCACTGATCATCATGTTCTGCGTGGGCTTGCCCATCGCACTCATCGTTCGCTGGTTTTCGAAACATAACGATGCCCGATTGGTTCTACCGGACGATATCGAAGCCGATTCTGTTTAGCCTGCCGGCGACGCGCGCGCGCGATTTCGCCCTCGGCTTCATGGGCTCACTGTCGCGCCTGCCACTTGGTCCATACCTGATCGACTTTCTCGGACACATGCGCGCCGATCCTCGCCTGCGCCAGTCGCTTCTCGATACAACATTCCCGACGGCTGTTGGTATCGGACCATGGCTGGACACTCATGCAGTCGCCACTCGTGCACTCGCGCGGTTTGGAGTGGGTTTTATTGAGATTGGACCAGTGACATTGGATCGAAACGTCGCTGCGCGTGAGATCAGGCGCGTCGTGGACCAGGAAGCATTCTGGATCGACGATGAGCCGGACAGTATTTCGCTTGTCGATTGCAACCGGCGTTTGCGGGATGTTGGGGATCTCGATGTGCCGGTAATCGTGCGGCTTAAGTGCTCAGGCAGTAAATCTTTAGCGGAGATCGAACAGGAGTCGCGACACCTGATACGTGAGCTTGCGCCTGGTGTTCGGCTTGTTGCACTCGAGATTTCCAAGCGCGAGTGGACGATGGATGAATGGTCGTCGTATGTACGTGAAGTATTGATTGAAGCTGCGAGTACGCAGCGCACGTTGCTGCTGGCGATCTCGGCGGACGCTGATTTTAATCGCGTATCCCCACTGATGGATTTTGCATTCCGCGAAGGGGTTGACGGAGTGATTGTCGACGGTAGTATGCGAGCGACACCTAATGGGCGCCTCGTTGGTTTGCCAACACGAGAGCCCGCGTTGCAACAGGTCGCTAAGCTTCGCGAACGTTACGGCACGAACGTTGTGATCGTTGCTTCCGGAGGCGTTCACGAACCGGAACATGCGCTCGAATTGCGCGCTGCGGGCGCTGACCTCGTCGCGGTTGATACGGGCCTCGTCTACACCGGACCCGGATTGATCAAGCGAGCCAATGAATGTCTGCTCTACGAAGCCGTGCGCGACGCGCCGAAGCCTCTGCCCGAACGCGTTGCTGAACTGTCCTGGTTCTGGACAGCGCTGATGGGTGTCGGAATGTTAGTTGGCGGAGTGCTGGCGTTTGTAATTGCCGCGACTAAAGTCGTCTTGCCTTACGACGAATCGTTTCTCGGAATGACGCGCGACGAACTACCGTTGATCAATCCTCATCTCCTCGACTTCATGGCGCACGACCGGATCTCATTGGCAGGGGTGATGATCGCCGTCGGCGTGCTCTACGTAGGGCTTTCGGTGTTTGGGAGCCGCCAGGGTTTGCACTGGGCGAGGCAGACAGTACTTATTTCAGCGATCACCGGGTTCCTGACTTTCTTTCTTTTCCTCGGCTTTGGCTATCTCGATCCGTTTCATGCGTTTGTCACCGTCGCATTACTTCAGTTGATGGTGCTCGGCGTGCACGCACGACTGGGAACTTACAC
>DASRPN010000050.1:0-30733 GCA_035646355.1 Pyrinomonadaceae bacterium
TCAATAGAAATATCGAAATCGCCCCTTCGATTTTGTCCGCCAACTTCTCGTGTCTGGGCGAGGAAATTCGCGCCGTCGAACGCGGCGGAGCCGACGTTTTGCACGTCGACGTGATGGACGGTCATTTCGTCCCCAACATCACGATCGGTTTGCCTGTTGTGAAATCGCTTGCCGGTTTCACTCGCTTGCCAATCGACGCACACTTGATGATCACTGAGCCCGGGACGTACGCTCCGCAGTTTGTAAAAGCCGGTGCGCAAATGGTTTCGGTGCATGTCGAGGCAGATCCAAATTTGCATCGCACGTTGACGGCGATTAAATCCGCGGGCGCCCAGGCAGGTGTTGTTTTGAATCCGGCGACTCCAGTGTCGGCTGTTGAGGAAGCGCTACAGTTTGTCGACTACGTTCTGGTGATGTCAGTGAACCCGGGTTTTGGCGGCCAGCAGTTTATTCCCCACTCGATCGACAAGGTGAAGCGATTGCGACAGTTGATCAATGAGCGACAGTTGAACGTGCGTATTGAGATTGACGGTGGTATAGATCGGACGAATATCGAGACGGTGGTCGCAGCCGGCGCCGAGATTATCGTGGCCGGTTCGGCTATTTTTGGCACGCCCGACGCGGAAACAGCGGTCAAGGAACTGCGAAATGCGACCGTGCAATGGGTCTAAATTACCGGTCGCTGACAACCGGGACCGCGAAAAATGAATCCGATAGCCGGAATCTCTTTTCTTCGCACAAACAAGTTTTACTTGGAGGAATTACTTATGAAGTCTCGCTTTCTTATCCTGGCGGCTTTCTGCGCCCTGGTTTTAGGGCTCCCCGCTCTAGTTTTTGCCCAAACACCGGGTCGCCAGACTGAGTTGTCGACTGTTCAGCGCCTCGACGTCATGAGCTCGAAACTCGACCACATGCGCCGCTCGTTGAATAGCGCGATTTCCGCCATGCCCGAGGATAAGAGTAAGACCGCAAACGCGGACGATCCCGTCGTCCGGCTGAAAGGTCTCGAAAAGGAGGCTTCCGGGTTGATGTCGGAAGTGAACGATATTCGTTCAAAGAACGATAAGGCCGAGAAGTTCGACGCGACCGCGCTTGACCGTCTGGAGACCGCTGTAGCCGAGTTGAATCCTCGAGTCGAGACCATACTCCAACAAACGGCCAGTGCCCGAGGTGGTGCCGGCACCGTCGCCTCCAACGAAAAAAAGAAGAAGAAAAAAGGGAAGTTGTTTGGCCTGTTTGGGGGTGGCGAGGACAAATACTCCGAATTAACCGGTGCGCCCGTAGCCGGACGTGACCGCGTCCTTTTTGAAGAAGCGGCGAAGGAAGTTCGCAAGAACAACTTCGACACCGGGCGCCTGCTTTTCGCAACGATCATCAACACCTATCCCGATTCAGCGTTCCTGCCGCTCGCGAAACTCGCAATCGCCGATTCGTTCTACCTCGAAGGCACCACGGCCTCGTTGATTCAGGCGGCCCAGGCGTATCAGGACTGGCTTACGTTCTTCCCGACGGATCCACTCGCTGACGACGCGAGTCTGAAAGTGGCTGAAGCCGAAATGAGACAGATGGGACTGTCTGATCGCGACATTTCCCACGCACGCAAGGCTGAGTTGCGCTTGAAGGTGTTGTTGCAGCAGTATCCGAAGAGTTCGCTGCGTGACACGGTCGAGTCGCGACTTCGCGAAGTGCAGGAAAACCTCGCGATGCACAATCTCCAGGTCGCGCGCTTCTATTACGACGTCAAGTATTTGACGAACAAAGGCGGCCTGAAAGGCTCGCAGTCGCGGTTGAAAGAGATCGTCGACAAGTATCCCTGCTTCTCATACAACGACGAGGTCTACTACCGCTTAGGCGCAACATACCAGGCCGAAGAAGAGCCGGATGAAGCCGCGCGCTACTACCAGAAGCTGATTCAGGAGTTTCCGGAAAGCGAGTTCAACGAGAGGGCGCGCGAACAATTGAATATCATCGGCGCGCCGATCCCGGAAAAGGGAACGCCGAACCCGTGTTCGAAGCGACAGCAGGAGAGCTTTATGGGCAACCTGATGACGCAGATTTCCGGACGCGCGAACGTGACGATCAACAAGAACGGGATCCTGATCAGTAAGGACGGCAAGGAAGGTACTGACCTGATCGACGAGGCTTTGAAGTACAACGGACAGTTACCGGTGAAACTGACACCAGACGCGCCGCAAACCACGCCGCGCGCAACCGTACCGACAGCGCCCGTTGATTCCAAGACGCGAAACGCGACCAGCGGCGCAACGCCGTCGGCTGCGGCAACACCCGCTCCGAGTCCGGCGGCCATCAAGCCGTAAACGGTGGCTAAGAATTTTTCTTCGCGCCTTTGCGCCTTGGCGGGAAATACGTTGTTCTGCGCTGCCATGAAGAAGGTGTCCCGCAAAGGCGCTAAGGCGCAAAGGTTGAAACTTGGATCCGACATCGCAGGATGCTCAAGACGAGTTAACGCGCAGGCATAAAGCTGCGGCCACGACGGTTCTCGGACTGATCGTCGCCACCATCCTCCTCTCCATCGTCGCCTACCTCGCGAAGCCTTATTTCAGTGAACTCGAAAGCAGACCCATCGATTGGGCGTTTCTGATTCTCGTCCTGATGCTCGGGTTGGGAGCTGTTGCCTGGCGACGCACCAAGTTCGCGCCGGCCAGACTTCAGGACATCGCGGGTTTGTACGGGGTGTCGGGCCTGGTCAAGACCTTCGAAAAAACGACGCTTCAGTTAGCCATTCTTGCAGCGGGAATTGCTGTTATCGGCTTTGTCGCCACCCTGATGACCGGTCAGGAGTTCTACACCTACCGGGCGTCTGCGATTGCCATTTTGGTCCTCGCTTACTCTTATCCCACGAAATCGTCCTGGATTCGTGCCATCGAGCGCTACACTGCCAAGCCGGAAGAACCCGAGACGCCGGAACCTCCCACCTCGCCTGAACTGGGTTTGTAAATATTTGTTGATCTATGTTGGCCATGTTTGTTAGCCTGCTTGGGCGGCGTATTGTGCGGAGAGCGCCCGATTGCTTGCATGAACGGCCATTATCGACACCTGTTACTCCCGCTCGCCATTGCATTTTGTGGCTTTTCTCACACTGCCTTCGCGCAGGACGCCAATAAGAAAGCTGGGCCACGTCCTGTCGCCCGCCTTGTCAGCTCCGGTCCGATTAACCCGGTTCCGAATCGCATCACCCCTTCAGCAACCCGTTCAACGTCTCCGACCCTCGACGAAGCAAACGCAATCGAACGCCGCGCCTTTGAACAAACCAACCTGATCCGTGTTCAAAATGGCCTGCCGAAGCTTACCTGGGACGCAGATGTCTGCCGTCTCGCCCGTGAGCATTCGGCCCACATGTCGCGCGAAGGCTATTTCTCCCACACCGCTCCGGACGGAAAGCGACTGCGCGATCGGGTTCGCGACGTCGGAATCGGCCAGTATCGTGTTGTTGCCGAGAACATCGCCTATAATCAGGGCTACGACGATCCGGGAGCATTCGCGGTCGAAAGATGGATGTTATCTCCGAAGCACCGCGCGAACATCTTGTCTCCGGAATTTCAGTCGATGGCGATTGGCTCATTTGTTGGGCCAGATGGGGCGGTTTACCTGACTCAGACTTTCATAACGCGGTAATTGCTGAAGCTTCTTTCGTTTGCAAAGATCAACTGGACGCTGCGGATCTTTGGTAGGCGACCCGATGGATATCACGAGGTTGCGACCATTCTGCAAAGCATTTCTCTGTGCGACGAACTGACGTTCGAATTGCGCGAGGACGAGGAGATTCGTCTAACCTGCGACGACCCGAATATTCCACTCGACAACTCGAATTTGATTGTGAAAGCCGCACACGCTCTGCAATCGGCGGGACAGGGAGTTTCTGTCCGCCTCGACAAGAAAATCCCGACCAAAGCCGGTCTCGGTGGGGCGTCTTCAAACGCTGCTGTGACGCTACTGGCGTTGAATCACCTCTGGCGGCGCGAACTCACAAACACGGATTTATCAAACATTGCGAGCGGGCTTGGATCTGATGTGCCGTTTTTCTTGATTGGAGGCTGTGCAGAAGGAACAGGCACAGGTACTAATCTGTTTGCGGTGCCAGATGTCGAGCAAAAACAGCTGATCGTCATCACTCCAAACGCAACAGTCTCGACCGCCGACGCTTACGCATCTCTCAATCGTGCTTCCTTGACAACTCCCGAATCGGCCTCTATTCTTTCAAGTTCCTTTGCGAGACCAGTTACGGGTGATAGTGGTCAATGGTCTCTGCACAATGATTTTGAAGTAGCGATCTTTGAGATAGAACCTGAAATCAGGCGCGCGAAAATGGCGTTGCTTGATGCAGGTGCGCGGGGCGCTTTGTTGGCTGGAAGCGGCTCGAGCGTGTTTGGTATTTTTGACGACGAAGCGGCGCGCGATCGGGCTTTAGTTAAACTCAGAAGCGAAACTGGATGGCGGGTCTTCTCCTGCCGTACGCTTTCACGTGCTGAGTATTTTCAAGCAATGGGTCCCTCAGGGTTCCCGCTTTTACGCTCTCTTAAAAACCGGCAATCAGATACTGGGGCGTAGCCAAGTGGTAAGGCACCGGTCTTTGGAACCGGCATTCGTTGGTTCGAATCCACCCGCCCCAGCCAAATTTGTTTGTTATTTGTCAGTAGCCCGTGGTCAGTTGTAAGTGGCTTTTAGTTTTCGTATCCACCAACCACTGACCACGGACAACTGACAAAGCACCAACACTTATGAGCACAACCGGCGGTATCAAGATCTTTTCCGGAAATGCAAACCCTAAGTTGGCGGAAGAGATTTGTCGCCAACTGAGTTGTGACATGGGCAAGGCATACGCCGAGCGTTTCTCTGACGGTGAGTTCAACTTTCAGATAGACGAGAACGTTCGCGGCGGCGATGTTTTTCTGGTCCAGCCGACTTGCCCGCCGACCGACGCGCACCTGATGGAGCTGCTGATCATGCTCGACGCGTTTCGTCGATCGTCAGCTTCGCGCATAACAGCTGTGATTCCGTACTACGGTTACGGCAGGTCGGACAAGAAGGACCGCCCGCGCGTGCCAATCTCGGCCAGGCTCGTGGCGAACCTGATCAGTGTTGGCGGCGCCGATCGTTTGTTGACGATCGATCTCCACGCAGCGCAGATTCAAGGGTTCTTTGATATTCCGGTGGACCACCTTTACGCCGCGCCGGTTTTCATTAACTATTGCCAGGAACAAGTAATGCCGAACCTGACCGTAGTTGCTCCCGATACCGGCGGCGCCGAGCGTGCTCGCGCTTACGCGAAACGGCTCGATGCCGAACTCGCGTTGTGCGACAAGCGTCGCGAGAAGGCGAACGTGGCGGAAGTGATGAACGTGGTCGGCGATGTTCGCGGCCGCAATTGTTTGATTGTCGACGACATGTGCGACACTGGTGGTTCGTTGACAAAAGTCGCGCGCGCATTGAAAGAAGCGGGCGCCGAAAGAGTTCATGCGTGCTTCACGCATCCGGTCTTGTCCGGCCGGGCCGCTGAGTTGTTGGGAAATTCGGACATTGAAAAGATAATCGTTACCAATACGATTCCGCTGCGCGAGGATGCGAGCGGGTTGGACAAAATAAAGGTACTAAGTATCGCGCCGCTTCTGGCGAAAGCGATCAAGTCGATCCACGAGGAAACTTCGGTTTCTTCGCTCTTCGTTTAGCGAAGGGCAAACACTGATGGCTTAAAGAAGACCATCAGCGACCTGTGGCAAGTGCCGCGGGTCGCTGAAAGTTTGTAAGGAGACGGAGAAATCATGGCGGACAAAGCGGAGAAAAAAGAGTTCAAGATCCGAGCGAAACAACGCGATGGTCGTGGCAAGAATGATGCGCGACGCGTGCGGCGCGAGGGAATGGTTCCCGTTACAGTTTATGGAGGCGGCGCCGAAACGCTGGCTGCCGTTGCTCCGGCGCGTGAGTTGGCCGCAATCCTTCGTTCGGAATCCGGGCGCAATACGATCTTCACGATCGAAGTCGACGGATTTGGCGAGGTTGAAGTGATGTTTCACGATCGCCAGATCGATCCGGTTAAAGGTCGCTTGATCCACGCCGATCTCACCCGCCTCGTGAAGGGCCAGAAGATCGAAGTCACGGTACCGCTACACCTTGTCGGTGAACCTTATGGTGTGAAGGAAAAACAGGGAGTGCTCGAGCAGATCATTCGCGAGATCGAGATCCGTTGCGAGCCCCGTGAAATTCCAGATTCAATCGATGTCGACGTTTCGGGTCTCGACGTGCACGACACGCTTCATGTTTCGGATATCAAGGTCAGCGAAGCAATCGAGATCCTGAACGATCAGGATCTGGTGATCGCCACTGTCGGTATCGTGAAGGAAGAGGAAGCGCCGGCGCCCGCGCTCGAGGGCGAAGAGCCTGCCGAACCAGAAGTGATCGGCAAGGGCAAGAAGGAAGAGGAAGGCGAGGCAGAAGCGGAATAGCCAGGTTCTGCTCAAAGAGGAAAAGTCATTGGTCATTGCTCATTTGCCATTTCTCATTTGTCATTTTCGGTGCCACGACCGAAGTGCAAGCCAGGAATAAAGCTGAATAGATGACAAATGACAAATGGCAAATGAGCAATGACCAATGCTTATAGTCGGTCTTGGTAATCCGGGTGAGCAATACGCAGCGACGCGTCATAACCTGGGGTTCATGTTGATTGACAAGTTGGCGAACGAAGAACGCGTTGTGGTGAAACGTCGCGAATGCAATGCGATCGTGGGCCAGGGCGAAGTAGACGGAGTTATTACTAAGCTCGCCAAACCGCAAACGTTCATGAACTTGAGCGGGCACGCGGTTTCATGCCTTCTCGCCAAAGGTGAATTAGATCCGGCTAGAGAGTTGGTTGTAATTTCAGACGATCTGGCTTTGCCTTTGGGGAAGATTCGAATACGGGAACGCGGATCGGCCGGCGGTCATAACGGCTTGAAGTCGATCATAGCGGAGATTGGAACTGACGAGTTCATCAGGCTGCGGATCGGCATTCAACCCGATCATCCGATCTCCGACGCGAAAAGATTTGTATTGGACCAGTTTTCAGGAACTGAACGTCAGTTAGTGGAAGAGACAGTCGCCAGGAGCGTCCAGGCAGTGCGGACGATCATCCGGGACGGCGCTTTGAAAGCGATGATGGAGTTTAATTAAATGCAAACAAAGAGACAGTACGAAGTGGTCTTCATTGTTGACCCAACTGGGGACGAAGAAGTAGCGAAACTCACCGAAGGGTTCTCGCAAATCGTCACCGATCAGGGTGGAGTGATAGTCAAGGCCGAGACGATGGGCAAGCGCCAGCTCGCTTACGAGATCAATCATCATAAAGACGGCACGTTTGTGCTGCTTGAGATTGAAGGCTCGGGCCGCGAGATCGCCGAACTCGAACGCCGCATGCGCGTCAACGATCGCATTCTGCGCTATCTCACGGTACGCGTCGACGAAGACCGCCGTCGTGCTGAGAAGCTGAAAGACCGCCGCGCCCGCAAAGCCGCGAAACGCCCTTCACAGGGCGGACATGGTAGTTCATCGCGCCGTGGTGCGCCGATGGAGTTTGCCGAAGCGGCCGGCGAATAGTTTTGATCGACAGTTAAGAGGAAGAATATGTCAACCAATTATGAAGACCGTCCGCGTGGCGGCGGTGGTTACGATAGTGACGACGATGGCGATCGACGGCCAATGGGCGGACGCGGTGGAGGCCGGCGCATGCACCGGCGACGCGTTTGTCGTTTTTGCATCGACAAAGTAGATCTCATCGACTTTAAGGACGTGAGGCTGTTGCAGAACTACCTTCCCGAACGCGGCAAGATTTTGCCGAGACGAATCTCCGGTAATTGTGCGACGCATCAGCGCATGCTGGCCGAGGCGATCAAACGCGCCCGCAACATCGCGCTCCTTCCGTACACAACCGACTAAGGTCGTACAACGACTAAGGGAGAGAAAGAAATGGCACACACGAAAGTTCTCTTGCGCGAAGATATTGATGATCTGGGCGCGCGTGGCGAGATCGTCAGAGTCCGGGCAGGTTATGCGCGCAACTACTTATTGCCGCGAAATCTGGCGGTCGAGGCGACGGCCGGGAATGTGAAGGGCATCGAGCAGGAACGAGCGGCGCTGCTGAAGAAGGAAGCGAAAGAGCGCGCGACGGCCCAGGGGCAGTCGCAACAGATGGGATCCCTCGTGCTCGAGTTCAAGCGTAAGGCGGGCGAGCAGGGCGCGTTGTATGGTTCGGTCACGTCGATGGACCTCGCGGAAGCGTTGAAAGAGCGCGGTTACGAGATCGACCGGCATCGTATCCACCTGCGCGAGCCGTTGAAGCGTCTGGGTGAATACACTGTTCCGGTTCGACTGCACCGTGAGGTCACCGTCGACTTGCAGGTCAAAGTCGCGTCTGAGGGCGAGGTTATTGTTGGCCACCTGACGCCTGAGCAGGAGGCTGCCCTCGCGCAGCAGGCTACGAGCGGCGAGGACGAAGCAGAGAACAACGAATAAATCTCTCCCAGAGCACGGGAGTTACTCGCTATAATGACGCTGCATGGTCAATTGCGACCGTGCAGCGTCTTTGTTTTTCCCCGTTAAGATCGCAGCAAACCTTTGTTATGAATCGGTTTATCAGTCTACTGCTCACTATTTTTCTCACCGTCAGCCTGGCATCCAATGCTCTGACCGCTGCTGCTCAAACCAGCAATAACTGGCGCAGCGTCCGCACCAACAATCTGTTTGTGATCGGCAACGCGGATCCGGAGAAACTTCGTCAGGTTGCGGGATGGCTCGAGTTTTTTCACAGTGCGTTCGCGCGACTCATTTCACGTAATGTGCTCGACGCCTCTGTTCCGACGACGGTAATTCTCTTTAAGGATGAAGCGTCGTTCACGCCGTTCAAACCGCTCTACCAGGGCCGGCCCGCAGATGTTGCCGGCTTCTTTCAACCCGGTGAAGACGTTAACTACATCGCTATCTCACTCGATCCGGGACACAGAGATCCATTCAGCACGGCATTTCACGAATACGTTCACTTGCACCTGAAAGACAATGTGCCGGGCACGCCGCTGTGGCTCAACGAAGGTCTCGCCGAGTTCTATGGCACTATGCAGTTCTCCGGCGGCGAAGCAACCTTGGGCGCGCCGCTAAATCACTACATTCGCCTGTTGCGCCAGGAGGAGATGCTGCCGCTGTCCACGCTTTTCTCCATTGGCACAAACTCACCGCACTACAACGAACAGGAAAAGAGCGGGATCTTTTATGGACAATCGTGGGCGTTGGTCCACTACCTGATGTTGGGCGGCGGCAACCGTCAGGAACAGTTCAAGCGGTTTCTGTCGCAGGTAAGTCGGGGCGACGCGCCCGCGAGGGCGCTGGAAGATTCGTTTGGAATGAGTATCGACGCTGTCGAGAAAGGACTCGCAGACTACGTGCGTCGGGGCGAGTTCTCCGCACTGCGAATCGCAACCGTCGATCCTGAGGCTTATGCGGCCTACACGGCCATGCAGCGAACATCGCTCACCGACGCCGAAGCAGTCTACTACCTTAGCGATCTACTGTTTCACATCAATCGTGAGGCTGCTGCCGAGCGCGGCTTCAAACAAGCCATCGCATTCGACCCGAAGCTTCTTCAGGCCCATGCCAAGCTCGGTCTGATCTACGTCTATCAGAAGAAATACGCCGAAGCGAAGAAACATCTCGAACGCGCAACGGAGTCGCCGCAGCATTACTCAATTCACTACCTTTACGCTTTCGTACTCAGCCGCGATGGAGTTTCCCCGAACGGCCGCATCACCAATTACTCGCCAGAGAGTGCGGCCTTAATGCGCGAGCACCTTTTGAAGTCGATCAAACTGTCGCCGTCGCACGCGCCCTCTTACTATCTTTTGGCGCTCGTCGATCTCGTTGCAGATGAACGTCTCGATGAAGCGCTCGAGATGGCTCAGAAAGCGCGCCAACTCGCGCCAGGCAGGGCAAGCCACTCTTTGTTACTGGCGCAGGTTCACTTGCGACGCTCTGAAACGGTCGAAGCGCGCAACATCCTCGAATCGCTTACGCGCAGCTCCGATTCAGCCGTCAAGAATGAAGCACAGGATCTGCTCGACTCGTTAAATCAAACCAACACCGGCGGCCCTCGCACCGCGACGCGATCGCGTCAGGTAAGTAGCGCAATGATCTCGGACCTGACCGAGACCGGATCTTCTCCGCGGATGATTGGCGGCAGCTCGGGCGGTGTGACGATCCGCGACGGCAACACGATCGAGAGTACCGCCGCGTTGCCCAGTGCTGACGACGTCCTCGCAAAATACGTCGAGGCGCTGGGTGGCGCTGAGGCGCTGAAGAAAATAACCAGCCACGTAGTTACAGGAACCGTCGACATCGGTGGCGTGAGCCGTGGCGGGAGGTTCGAGACGCATGCTCAGGCGCCAGACAAAGCATTAACGGTGATTCAGGCGCATCCGGTCGGTACGATCCAGTTCGGATACAACGGCAAGAGTGGTTGGCACACCAACGGCAAAGCGGTGACATGGCTCAAGGGTGTGGATTTGGCGGTGGTACAACGCGAAGCCGACTACTTTGCGGTGCTGAGAATGAAGACTAACTTCACTAAGATCAGTCTGCCCGGCATCAGCAAGATTGGCTATCGCGACGTTTACGTTATCGACCTTCAACCCGCTGCCGGCCCGCTCGAGCGACTCTACATAGACGCGCAGACGTACTTGCCGGTGCGGATGAACACCACGAGAACGATCGGTCGTGTAACCCAACCCGTTGAGGTCTATTTCGATGATTGGCGTGAGATCGGAGGGATCAAGTATCCGTTTAGCATCAGCCAAAACTCGACGGCCTTAAAACTCGCCTTCACTGTGAAAGAGATCCGTCAGAACGTCGGTATCGATGCGAAGCTTTTTCAAGCACCGGGCGCGCCGCGATAACCTCAATCTAATTTCATGCGGTGGGCCAGTTCCTTGAATCGAGGATCCGCCCGTAATGCGTCGACGCTCGGATCGAGCCTGATAAATCGAAGTTGATATTCGCGGTTTTCGAAAGCGTCCTCCAATGCGGCGAAAGCTTTTTCCTTCTCACCCAGCTCCAGAAGGAATATTGCGGTCATGTAGGGCGACACACCATCTCGCCGCTTTGACGTCATCTCTCGCAGAAAACCCTGCCAACCTCCCGTTGCGAAACTCGAACGGACGAGCGCGGCAGTCTCCGGTCGACCAAACAACTCATGGTACTTCGCAAATGCTTCGACGCTCTCGGCATGCTTGCCCATCAAACGGTAAGTACTCGCAAGGGCAAAGTATGTTGTGGGAAAGGAAGGATCCAATTCGGCAGTCTTCTTGAGTTGCGCAAGACCCTCGTCATAGCGGCGCAGGTAAATCATACATTCACCGTAGAGCCTGTTCACGATGATCGAAAAAGGCTCGATTTCCAGCGCCCCACGAAGTTCTGCCATGCCTTCTTCCGCACGGCCTGTGCGCACCAGCATGACACCGAGGTTGTGATGAGCTGTTGTGTATTTCGGATCCAGAGCGATGGCTCGTTTGTATTCGCGTTCGGCAGCCGCATAGTCGAAGTCCGCGACCGCCAAAATAAATCCCATCGCGTTGTGCGATTCAGCGAGGTTGTCATCCAGCGACAGTGCACGCATGGCAGCCTCTCTTGCTTTGCTCAAAGCAAAGGGCGCCGGCGCGCCTCCGTAGTATGCAAGCAAGCTATACCCATCGGAGAGTCCTGCATAACCGAGGGCGTAATTGGGATCCTTTTCAATCGCCTGCTGATAGAAGGTAATTGCTTTTACCAGCGATTGCGGCGTCCTCTTGTTTGCAAAGAATCGACCTTGAAGATAAAGCTGATACGCTTCGGCATTTTGCGTGTAACTCTTTGCGACTTTCTGCTCGTCAGCTCCTGACAATTTCGTCTTTAACTTAGTTGCGACATCTCGACCTACTACGGTTTGCAGCGAGAGGAGATCGCTTCGTTTGCGAGTGTAATGCTCTCCCCAAAGTTGATTACCGGTGCGAGTATCGACGAGCGAAAGATAAAGCGTCAGGTCGTCATCACGTTCAACTACACGCCCATTGACGATCGCCTGTACGTGGAGTTCATTACCAACGGTTTGCGGCTCGACTTCTTTGCCCTTGTAACGGAACACCGAGCTGCGCGCTTTCACTGTCAGGTCCGGCAATTGCGCGAGCGTGTTTATGAGGGTCTCTGTCATTCCGTCTGAAAGGTATTCGACGTCGGGATTGCTGCCGGCATTTACGAAGGGCATGACCGCAATCGATTGAATTGGAGCGTTTCGTTTCTTGGTGATTGCCAAATAACTCACGAGCAACCCCGATACGATCAAGACGGCAACAATGATCAGAACCACGACGATCCGTTTTGATTTAGTGCTCGCGGTTGATTCTGGTAGACGCAACACTGTCGTTGGACCAGTGGCGCGATTGACGTGGGCATTAGTCGAATGCGGCAGGAGACTGGTGTCGATTTCGTTTGGCGATGAGCCAAACTTCGCCGTACCGGCCTCAGTGTTTAGCGGAAGTGATTCGCGGACAAGCGGAGTTCCATCCGAGCGACAGAAAGCGAGCGCCTCGTCAGCCTCGACGCGATTACATTGGGGGCAACGTTTCATCGCTTAGTCGAGGATTTTAAGGTGGAACCGTGAAGCAGTCCACAACTATTCGCGATACAGATTATCGAACCGCATGCTCGACGGAGTGAAGCGGAGATCGACGGTGCCCGTTGGACCATTGCGCTGCTTCGCGATAATCAACTCTGCGACGTTCTTACGATCTTCGGGCAGTGCCTCGCGTTCCTCAGGAGTCTTGTATTGCTCCTCGCGAAAGATAAACGCCACGAGATCCGCGTCCTGTTCGAGCGCTCCCGACTCGCGCAAGTCAGCCAACTGCGGCCGGTGATCCGAACGCGACTCAGGCGCGCGCGAAAGCTGCGACAACGCCACCAGTGGCACGTTCAACTCCTTCGCCAACCCTTTTAACTCGCGCGAGATCTGCGAAACTTCCTGCTGCCGTGATTCGACCCGCTTTGACGAACCTGACATCAACTGCAAATAGTCGACGATGATCAGATCGAGCTTCTTCTGTTCCGCTGCTAGACGCCGTGCCTTTGCCCGCATTTCGAGAACGCTGATGCCGGGAGTGTCGTCCAGAAAGATCTTTGTGTCGGCAAGGACGCCGAGCGACTTTGCAATCTGGGCCCATTCGAGTCGCGAGAGAAAGCCGTTACGAAAGCGCTGCGCATCGATGTTGCCTTGCGAGCAGAGCATGCGCATGACCAGTGATTCCTTCGACATTTCCAGTGAGAACATACCAACGACGGCGCCGGCGTGAATCGCCGCGTTTTCCGCGAGCATTAACGCAAGGCTTGTCTTACCCATCGACGGACGGGCGGCGAGAATGATCAGGTCCGCCGGTTGAAGACCGGAGGTCATCTTGTCGAGATCCGCAAAACCAGTCGTGAGACCGGTTAGCACTGCGGCGCGGCCTTCCATCTCCTGGACCTTCTCGAGCAGTTGTTCCGCAATCGGTTTCACGTGAACAAAGCCCTGTCTGATCCGTTCGTCGGCGAGTTGGAAGATCGAATGTTCCGCGTGATCGAGAATGATCTCGGGTTCGTCTTCTTCGGCGAGTGCTTCCTGCGTGATCTTGTTTGAAGTTTTGATCAACTGGCGCAGCATCGACTTGCCGCGCACCACTTTCGCGTAGTGAAGAATGTTGGTCGAGTGAGGCAGACCGTAAGTCAGGTTAGTGATGAAACTGACGCCGCCGACTGATTCGAGTGCATTTTCTTTTTTTAGTTCTTCGCCGATCAGGATCGGATTGATCTCCGCGCCGCGCTCGAACAGCGCAATCATTGCGACGAAGATTCGCCGGTGTGACGGGACGTAGAAGTCTTCGGGCTTGAGTTGCTCGATCGCCTGGCTGATCAAACCGTTGTCGAGCAGCGTTGCGCCGAGAATTGCGCGTTCGGCTTCGGAACTATTTGGGAGAGCACGTTCGAATGGTTGGTCGCGAATCAGATCAGGAGTTGCCATGAAAGACGAAAAACCAGTAGAAGAGAAATTATGGGCAAAGCGCTCACTATACAGTAAGCACCAGGGCGCATCTACAATTTAGCCTGTTAATTTTCGGAACGGTTAGTCCCTAAGCAACTTTCATAGTGGGCGGCTATTAGAACATGGATAAGGCGGGTAAACTACACGCCATGCCTTCATCACAGGACGGCCAAATCAAACTTTCCGGGCGCCCAACATGGGCCGAGATACATCTCGATAATCTCGTCGCGAACTTCCAGCAGATACGAAACCTCGTCAGCCCTGCGGCGAGAGTCATGGCCGTCGTCAAGGCAGACGCGTACGGCCACGGCGCGGTCGAGTGCGCTCGTCGTCTCGCCAAATCGGGCGCTGACTGGTTCGGAGTCGCAATTCCTGAAGAGGGAATTCAGTTGCGCGCCACGGGCATTACACAACCTATCCTTTCCCTCGGCGGATTCTGGCCGGGTCAGGCGGCCGCGTGCATTCAGCAACGACTAACTCCCGTTGTTTATCGACTCGACATGCTCGAATCACTAAACCAGGCCGCGCTCGACACAGGCTCCGTGATTGATGCACACGTGAAGATAGACACCGGAATGGGCCGGCTGGGCGTTCGTTTCGATCAACTAAGCGAGTTTGTCTCGCAACTCGATCGCTTTCGTAACGTGCGCATTGACGGTTTGATGAGTCACCTCGCCGCCGCCGACGACGCGGCGTGCAAACCGCTTACGCTCGATCAAATCCATCGTTTCCAGGAGGCCGCGAGCGTATTTCGCCAGGCCGGCTATCACCCGACCTATCTCCATCTCTCAAACTCGGCGGGCATCTACGGCCATCGGGACGCGTGGGGAAACATTGTGCGCCCCGGGGGCGTGTTATACGGGCTGTGGCGCGACGTTCTGCCACTAACGATCTCAGATCCACAACTCGCGCCCGTTATGTCGTTGCACTCGCGCATCAGCATGTTGAAATGGGTGCCGCCCGGCGAGACGATTGGCTATGGCTGCACGTTTGAAGCGTCGCGAAAGAGCCTGATTGCTACGTTGCCTATCGGTTATCACGATGGATACATGCGATCGTTGTCGAACCGTGCAAATGTGATTGTACGCGGCACATTTGCCCCGGTTGTGGGACGCGTCTCGATGGATCTCACCTTGATCGATGTAACGAATGTTGACCGTGTCGACATAGAAGACAAGGTAACCCTGCTCGGATGGGACCGCGAGAACGTTGGAGCAAAAATCACCGCCGAAGATCTGGCGCGCATTTCCGGAACGCTCTCATACGAAGTAACGTGCGGAATCGGCGAGCGCGTTCCCCGACTCTATGTGTAGTAGTTATTGACTCCGCGTCAACCCGTTTACTACTATTCGAGTCCCTCGCGAACGGTCTAATAAAAAGGAGATCCCTCAATGACTTACACAGTAAAGGCCGGTGACACGCTCTCAAAAATAGCCAAGATCACCAACTGCTCAACCGATCAACTGCTCAAAGCGAATCCCCGGATCAAGGATCCCAACAAGATCAAGGTCGGCGACGTGCTGACTCTCCCCAACGGTTTGTCAGAATTAACGACCGATAATACGAAACCATTGCCGCCGCCGGCACCCGTCACGCCTCCCGCCACGTCAGTTGGGGGCGCGCTGGGTCAGGCATTGGCCGATGCACTAGGCGAGTTGTCGTCGAAGTACGAAACAGGCGGACGCGGGCCCGGAGTGGTCTCGACGGGTTCCGGCGATCCTGGCGGCGTCTCGTACGGCTCGTATCAAATGGCTACGAAAATGGGGGTGGTCGCGCGTTTTGTCGCACAGGCGGGATTCAAGTGGGCTTCGGATTTTAAGGGCCTGGCACCCGGAACGCCGCCTTTCACTGCCTGTTGGAAACGAATCGCCGCAAATGATACTGCTGCTTTTCAAAGCGCGCAGCACGCATTCATCAAGAAGAGTCACTACGATCTGCTCGCGGCCAAGATACTCGCCGACGACGGTCTTGATGTGAACAAACGCAGCCGTGCGCTCCAGGACGTTGTGTGGTCCACCGCGGTGCAACACGGCGGTGCGTCGACGATGGTTCACAAGGCGCTTGCCAACGTGAAGGCCAAACGGACAGACCCCGACTTCGACAAACAGCTCATCTCAGCGATTTATGCTGAGCGTGGTCGCAAAAAGCCCGACGGAAACCTCGCTTACTTTTCAAAGAGTTCACCGAGTGTGCAAGCGGGCGTAGCCAAGCGATTCAAAAACGAATGTCAGGACGCGTTGGCGATGTTGGCAAAGGAAGCCTGATCAAGTAAATGGTCAAGTAAATGCCCAGGGAAACCGAGAAGCTGACAGTCAGCGTCAATGAGAACGACTCGGTCACGGCCCTTCTTTATGCCGCTGCCAAACAGGGACGCGCCGCGCTGACTGCGGTGTTGGGCCACGGAGCAGGCGCGAGCCAGGACAGCGGTTTCATGCGTATGTTTGCAGGTGGTCTGGCGTCGCGTGGTCTCGACGTCCTGACTTTCAACTTCATCTACATGGAGCAGGGTCGCTCCGTCCCCGATCAAAAAGGGAAGTTGGAGTCGTGCTTTCGCGCTGTGATCGAAGCCGCAGTCAAGCATCGCAAACTGAAGAACAACAGACTCGTGATCGGTGGGAAGTCGATGGGCGGCCGGATCGCTTCGCAGGTTGCGGCCACCGCGTCGGAAGAAAAAGAGCCGCTCGCCGATCAGATCAACGGCTTGGTATTTCTGGGTTATCCACTTCATCCGCCCGGTAATCCCGCAAAACTTCGCGTCGAACATCTCGCACAGATCCGAAAACCGATGTTGTTTGTGCAGGGAACGCGCGACGCGCTAGGCACACCGGAAGAGATTCAGCCGTTCATCAAGGGACTGCGACCGGCGGCGAAGATTCACTCGATCGAAGGTGGAGATCACTCTTTTAAAGCGCCAAAGAAGTTTGGGATGCCGCAGGAGGAGATCTACGAAACGGCGATGAACGAGATTGTCCGTTGGGCGGAGGGTATTTGAGCCGCAAAAAGGCACAAAAAGGGAGCCACAAAAGGCACAAGAAAAGTCATGAAGAGAAAGATAAGTAACCCCTTTCCTGTTTCTAGTCCTTTTGTGCCTCTTGTGCCTTTTTGTGCTTCTTTGTGGTTAAACTGTCTACCTTCATGAAACCAGGTGATACGTTGTCATGGAAGCGGACGTTTTCGGACGAAGACATCCGACTGTTCGCACGGCTTTCAGGTGATGAGGGTGAGCATCATCATGTGCCCGACGCGCAAGGGCGGTTGATGGCCCATGGGCTGTTGACCGCGACGTTGCCGACGAAGATCGGCGGCGATATGAATCTGATCGCGTATGACATGACGTTCCGTTTTCATCGACCAGTCTTTTCTGGTGACACGATCGAATGTGTCGTCACGCTAATTGAGGCGACGCCTGCGGAAGGTAAGGGTTATACCGACATCGATTCGGAGTGGCGCTGCACGAACCAGCATGGTAAGGAAGTTATGACCGGACGCGGCAAAGGCATCATTCGCGATCCCAGTTAATTCAATTGAAACGGCGGGAGAGGTACGAGAAGCGATGGCTCTCGTACCTCTTTGCGTTGGCAGGAAGCGTTGTTAGCTGTTCTAGTCATCTTCTCTCTATCTCGTTAGTTTGAAATCGTAAGTGATCACACCGGAGACCCTTACGGGAATACCACTCAGAGTGGTCGGGGCGAACTTTGCCTGAAGGGCAGCTTTTTGCGCTGCTAGCCTGAGCATTGGGTGTCCGTCAATCGCCGTCGCTGAGATGACGTTGCCCTTCTCGTCGATCAGCACTTGAACGCCCACTTTTCCCTGAACACCTGCCTGTTTCGCGATTATCGGATATGGCGGTTGCGGCAACGAGGTCGCCTGGCCTGTGATCGGTCCCTTGCTGATCACCTTCGGTACCTTTGGCGTTTCAGGCGCTGGCGGCGGCTCGTCGATCTGCACGACTTGACGTGACGGAACTACTTGTCCACCACCGCCGGAAGGTGTAGCTGGTCCCTCGGGCACACCTGCGGTTTCTCTGTTTTGATTGCTCAATCTCCAAAGACCGTGATCGGGAATCGGCGGATTCTTGTTGGGCGTTACGAATACGCCTTGTGGCGGCAACTCCGGCCGATTGACGCTCACCATCGCTTCCATGCGTTCAGTGACGTTTGATTCGTTGGTGTCTTTGGTAACTTTAGGTCTATCGGCAGGCGTTTCCGGCTGTGGGTCGGGAGCGATTTCCTCGGGCCGCAGCAGAACTACGACTTCCAGATTCTGCTGTTCGAGCCGCGCATCGTAGGCATAAATACTGATCACGCCAGTGATCACAAAGAGAACGACGTAGGTCGCAGTCGTAAAAAGCAAGAACGATCCGCGACGCTTGAATTCTTTGGCGTGTGAGCTTGATTCGATAAGGTTGGTAAACATCCCGTTCCTCCGTAATGGCATGGCGGTCCACGCGTTTCGAAAATTCTGGAACTCGTGAGTCCGCTAGTTCGCCGGTGCCATCGGGTCGCGGGAGCTTACTCGAAACTGTTAGACACCGATGAAGACGGAATAGTTCCCGGTGATGTGCTAGTCCGAATCCCATCACTTTTGATGCGTTTCTTATTAACGGCTTTTACGAGGAATTACCGGCCGAAGACCAACGCCGGCTTTGGTATCGTAAAGCTCGACGCCTTCGCCAGGAGCTGCGCCCTTATTTGGCCGGCCTTGGTGCACGAAAAGTCATTTTGCCCGAGCATCGCGGCTTGCCGCCGGATGTGCGCCGAGGCTCTGAGATAGTTGCCGCATTTTTCAAACTAGCGCGCGGCAATGCCTTGCGCACCGAATGGTAATCCACCAACGCTGCCGATCGGTGTAAGACTCCCATCCGATTCCACTTGAAATGCTGCCACCGTCTGAAGTCCGGCCGCATGAACGTACAAGTAACGGCTGCTGTTGTTAAGGGCCATGTCTGTTGGAGAACTCATCGCGCCCGTGCTGGCTGCCACGGAGTTCAACAAAGTCAGCGCCCCGCTGGAAGCAAGTGTATAACTTGATACCGATCCACTTCCGGTGTTCGACGTGTAAACGTAGCGACCACTGTTAGTGATTACTATCCAGCATGCTGCCGTCTGAGAATCCGGTACTGATTCACTCACGACACTGAGCATGCCGCTGAGATTAGCGGCATAAGAAGAAACTGCGCTCGAATTCGGTGCACCGCCAAACGCTTCGGAGACGATCAGGTGATTGCGTTGATCTAACGCGAAGCCAAAAGGCGTCATGCCGGCTGAGGGATTAGAGATAGGCGGACCCGCAACACCATCAGTACCAACTACATAAACATCGATCAAGTTTGTAGCTTTCTCAGTAACGACTAGCAGTGCGCCATGGCGGCTGAAACTAATCTGCGCTGGATCCGCCATGCTCCCGCCACTGAGCGGACGAGTGGAACCAGGCAACGGTGTCAATTCGCCTGTGTTACTGATCGTGAAACCTGTAATGTTTGGAGTGCCGCCCTCGTTGAGTGCATACAACAAGTCGCCGTGCACAGTGAGACTAATGGGACGGACACCTCCGGAACTTACTTTATCGACAAGCGTCAATGAATCCTTGCCAATGGACAATACTGAAACTTCATTACTGCCAGCGTTGACTGCAAACAGCAGTTTGTTGTTGTCGCTCAGACCCAAAGCTCCCTGAGAAGCGAGCGGATCTGTCGGTGGATCACCAGGTTGGGGTACGGGGTTACCGGCGCCGCCAGTTGAGAACATGCCGGCCGGAGTTAGCGTTCCATCAGGTGCACGATCGAATGCAACGACTGCATTACTCACCTGATTAGTCAAGACGTAGACCGCACCGGATTTGAGGTTGAACGCTGCTGTGGTCGGTTGGACCGTTCCGATGAAGCCAGCAGCAACCAAAACCATCGACGAGATGAAACCGATCAATCTCCTGCTCATTCTGCCCTCCTGCTGAAAAAATTTAATCACCAAGGACCATTTAGTTCGTTAGCGTACAAAACGTCGGGGCAGCCAATGCTGTGACCGGGGGTAACTTTAAAGGAAGGGGGGCCTTCTAAAAGTAACGTGTGGAATTCCTGTCGCGAGAGTGCAGAAGATCAGTTGGCCCACACATTGTTTCTGTTTGCCTCAAAACGCCTAACCGCAACGAGTCTGGCTGTCAATAAATTAATACCGACCGGCAGATTCTTTATTCCCAAGGTGAGTGAATTATGAATTCCAATTCATTCGGAATGGGAATAAACAGATGCTCGCCGGGTATTAGGTGTTTGACAGCTTAACCGTCGCGGCCGGAGCGCGATGCAATAAATACTCTTAAGGGAACACTGCTGAAGGTTGGAAGGGACTCACCATCTTTAGTGCGGGCACATGGTGGCATGCGTCCTTTTTGGGGATAAGGGGCCGACGAGAAGAAAATGCCATATCGCTGACATAGGTTCGGTTAGATGCGCAGAGAAGATTTGCGAAACTCACCTTCGCCACCGTGCGGTCGCCCAGTGAAGGATTAATCTCCCGTCCCGACACTATCGATAGAGTAACGATCTGAACGCGGCCTTGCACCGCGCCCGTTAAGCAAGACGGCGACATGTTCAAGAGGATTCGACAACTGGGTCGAGAGAGCCAGTGGGCAGAGTTCGAGGCAGAGGCGTTGCCTCACCTTTCCGCTCTCTTTCGTTTAGCCATATGGCTGGTCAGAGATCAAGCTGAAGCAGAAGATTTGGTGCAGGATACTTTTACGCAAGCACTCCAATCGTTTCACCGTTACGAGAAAGGTACTAACTGTCGCGCGTGGCTCGTCCGTGTCATGTTGCACATCAACAGCAATCGACGCCGCGCCAAGGCCCGGCTCCAGCTAGTCAGCGATACAGACGAGCGCATAGCCGAGACGGTGGCGTTCGACCCACCAACGCCACCGGGATTGACTGAGGAAGAGGTTCTCCGAGCACTTCGCAGTTTGCCGCCTCAATTCGAAGAAGTGATCCTGCTGTCAGACATCGAGGACATGACGTACAAAGAGATCGCCAAAACGTTAGGTGTGCCCATCGGGACCGTTATGTCACGACTTTATCGCGGACGGAAGATGATGCGTGTGGAACTCGCAAGTTATGCCAACTCGCGCGGCATCGGAAGGCAGGATGCGGAACCCGCTTCCGCATCATCCTCGGGCAATTAAGGAGAGACGCAGATGCAATGCCGTGATTTCCGTGAGATCGCCGACTCGTATCTCAGTGACGAGCTGTTGGTCGAAACCAATCACGACGTTATCGCGCATTTAGAAACCTGTGCCGACTGCCGGCGCGAATTGGCCGCACGTCGTGAGCTGCGCACAATTTTGCGAGCCTCCTTTGCCGGTGCGGAAGAACCGCAAATGCCAAACGAATTTGTTTCTCGGCTTCACAGTCAGCTGCGCGCTGCAGTGACGTCTGGTGCAATGTCGCTGAATGCACGTGCTCGCGTGTGGTTGATTGCAGCCGGCCTTCTCGTGGTTGTGACATTCGGAGTGGTTTCAGTTTGGCAGCGACAGCGAACGCAAACGGACTCACAAGTGGCAGACCCACGTCGGCCGCACAAGTCTGCCGCCGTGCGACCCTCGGAAGGTCAGCCACGTCCGCCTGATATCGCTGTCGACGCCGATGCGATTCTTGCGCGAATGTCTGAAGTTGCTGCAGGAGATCACCGCGACTGCGCCGTCGGTCACCGTCTGCCGGACAGGCCGATCACCTTGGAGGAGGCCGCACGTAAATACGATCGCGCCTATTTAGATTTGACGAGGGCGGTGACGTCGCACCGCGATGATTTCAACGAAGTGATGGAACTCGTAATGGCGCACGCGTGTTTATTTAAAGGTCACTGGTTTGCGCACATCGTTATCAGGCACCGCGGCCGCCTCGTCTCTCTTCTTGTGACCAGACTGGAAGAATTAAACGGAAGCGCGCCTCCTAAGGAAAAGCTGCCGAAAGGCGTGGAAGAGCAAGTCATTGCTTGTTCGAAGGCTGAAGGTTACCAGATTTCGTGTTTTCGTACCGTGCGGCACGCCGTCTTTGTGGTTTCGGATCTGGAGGAGGGAGAGAACCTGACTCTCGCACGCAGGCTCGCCCCATCTGTCTACGAACATATGACGCAGGCGGAGAACATCACTTGAGTGGCGCACATGTGGACGCCCGCACCAATGGAGTCTGAAATTCAGGGGATGCATAGTGGAAGCAAAGCTAGTTACCTGGACATCACAACGTCGCCGTGTGAACGGTTGCTCAAAAGAGTTTTTTATAACACTTGAGGCAACGGGTGATGCGGCATTTGCCGTTGACTCGGCCGGACGAATTAGCGCTTGGAACCAAGCTGCAGCCGAACTGTTTGGCCGAAGTGAAGCTGAGGTGATGAGCGTTCCATGTCATGAGTTGCTTCAGTGCTCCGATGAGGATGCTATAACTTGCTCCAAACCTTGTGTCATTGAACGCTGGAAAGACAATCGGCCACCGATGAATTTTGATTTGCGAGTTCAAACAAAGACCGGAAGGCTCTGGTGTACCGTGTCTACATTAGTCGGGCGCGATCCATCGGGAGGAAGTTATGCGATCCACATCGTGCGTCCGGCCGAGATTCGCAAGCGTCTCGAACAGGCGCTAGGCGAATTCGTGCGGATGAACGTGAGCGGGAGTGCGAACGGCAAACCATTGATTTGTTCGGTTCCCGAGCCAATCGTCAATGTGCATCTGACTCGTCGTGAAGTAGAGGTGCTGAAGAACCTGGCAAAAGGCCATACCACGCGATCCATCGCCAATCAACTCAATATCAGTTCAGCTACAGTTAACAACCACATCAAACACGTTCTCGCAAAGTTTGGAGCTCATACTCGCCTCGAAGCCATAAGACGCGCTGAGACTGCCGGAATAATTTAAGTTTATTTAAATCGCAGAGACCCGAAGCAGTTTGTAGCCTCGTTGTCTTTTTATTGTGCCTCCTTGTGTTTCTAACGTGCGGGAATAAAAGAATTGGTTGGAGTTATTAAGAGGGTATGGGGCTTTGAATACCGGGGGGAAACGAAACATGGTGAGAACAATCGTCAAGAAAAACTCTGTTCCGCAAGCGTTAACTTTCAGCTTGAAAGACTTTCACAAACCCATCGCTCTCCTGGCTGCGTTAGTCTTGTTCGGTCCGTCGGTACTTTCCGCGCCCGCCCGCGCACCAAGAATTACCCTCGTCTACACCACGGCGGAAACCAGCACTTCAGCTGCGGTGGTCTGGAATACAAACACCGCCTCTGATTCGCTCTTACAGTACAGCACAAGCAATCCAGTGCCGGGCTCTGCGCCGCAGGTGTACGTGGGCACTCAGGTCACGTATCACGAGATTCCACTCAGCGGACTCGCGCCAGGAACTCTTTACTTTTATAGGGTGACGAGTTGCAGCAGAAAAGGATGTGCCACGGCTAACGGTAGTTTCGAAACATTTCCAAGCTGCCCGGATGTGGCATCTCCTATCAGCGGCAGTTGGCAGAAGGTCAACAGCCCAAATGTTACTGGTGCAACCTTAGTCAGCAATGAACTTCTGGGCGTAACCGCGGTGTCCGAGAGTAACGTCTGGGCAGTTGGTTGGGCACAGGATCCTAATGGCCCACCCTATATCAAACGTACTTTAATTCAACACTTCGACGGCAATCTCTGGTCCATTGTGCCAAGCCCTAATCCGCCCGCTGACATCATAAGTCAACTGCATTCGGTCTCCGCGGTATCCGCAAATGACGTCTGGGCTGTTGGCTCTTCTCACAATGGGGGTGCTCCAGCTCGGACCTTAATTCAACACTGGGACGGGACGCAGTGGAGCATTGTTTCGAGCCCAAGTCCTGACAGCCAACTCAACGAGCTTCATGGCGTCGCAGCACTTTCTGCCAACAACGTATGGGCGGTCGGATATCGCGGAGGCACTCGAAACGAAACACCGTTAGAGACGCTCATCCTCCATTGGGATGGCGCCAATTGGCGCCAGGTGGCAAGTCCGAATATCGCCGGTGGAGCCAATCAGCTGTCCGGTATCACCGCAATATCCGCTAACGACATTTGGGCCGTCGGCAGTGCCGGCGGAGCACCACTTACTATGCATTGGGACGGGAATGCATGGAGTGTTGTTCCCGTGCGAGTACGTAGTGGCTTGAGCACTGAAAGGTTTACCGCAGTGGCTGGGACTGCTGCTAACGATGTATGGGTAGTGGGTCAGGGGAAAGGTATTTTTACTAACCAGACGTTCGCTACGATTCGTCACTGGAATGGTACCTACTGGAGTGAAAGGGTTTGCCGAGCCGCCAGCGCTTCGAATCCGCCTGAAAGCTATGAGGGAGGGGGACCTGACGCCTATTTCACTGGAGTTGCTGCTGCTTCGAGCAACGATGTCTGGGCGGTTGGCGCACTCGGCTCTGGTCCGATGATCCTTCACTGGGACGGTCGGGCCTGGACCACTGTCACGCACCCTCGTGCTTTTCCCAACGCCGCTGTTTTGCGAGCAGTAACAACCTCGCGTGGAGCCAGCGCCTGGAGTGTAGGACTCGAAATAGAGTTTGACTCCTCGGGATCGGTCACACCAAACCGCACTCTAATTAATAGTTACAGTCCGTAGCTACTGAAGCGGTCTTTGTTACTGAAAAACGGCGGCCCCTTTGTGGGGCCGCCGCTCGGAAACGAAAGGTAACAAACTCGAGCCTCACTAGCTCGCAATGCAAGGCGCGGCTGTCGTCGCTTCGTCAAACACTGGATCTGGCTTCTGGTTGGTAATGGTAGCAGTTGTGCCGTCGAATTTCGTGATGCTGATCGTGAACGGCTCGTTGTAGGACTTGGCCCGGTCTCCAAGGACGCTGAGCGCTACGGCTTCGCCCAACAGCACTCCCCAGTAATTAGAGCTGCGGAAGTGGATGCCGGCATGGACCCCGTGGCCGAAGCAAACGTTGAACGCCACCTTGCTCCGTTCTCCATTGATGTCTATCTGATCTCTGTCTGCTCCTGTGTAGGGCACTAGCGAAAGGCCATCTGAGGAAGGTTGCACCAGGTCGCGGCCCTGTGCCAGAAGCAGCGGCCGGAGCTTCTGTTTGCCATCAAAGAAGAACTTTATTGCAGTGGCACACGCGCCTGCCACAGTTGCATGGCCGCCCGTGTAGCAGGGGTGTGTCGGCGATCCCTCCGGGTACGCCTGGGGCATAAAGTGGGAGCCATGTTTCGCGAGGATCCTGGGCAACACCGCTGAGCTAAGGACGTCGTTGTGCAACTCCGTGGAAGCTTGAGGAACGGGTGTACTACCGGTGCGCCTTGCTTCGACTAACGCACCGTATTCCTCTGGTCGGAGGCGCAGGTCAGTGATCCACTTGCGGCACCAGGAGGCTTTGAGGGCGCGCGTCGCCATTTCCGCAAGTGTCCCCGCAGCGTCTGGCCCACCGAATGTGCCGAACGGCTTTTGGGTGTTCGAGCCGATATAGGGGTTACCAGGAGTTAGCGGTGTGCCTAGGCCGGCAAGGAGTAAAAAGGCAACGAAGTACCCTTGATAGAGCACATCCACGCGGGTATAGGCAGTGAGATCGCGACCATTTCGAAGGAACCGGCGTGTTGGATCCGGAATCGGGTTACCGGAGAATCCCCCGTTTTGTACGTTCTGATAACTGGTGAAGTCAGTCATAAAATCCTGGTTGGGTGCGAAGGTGTTGTGTTTCTGGTCGAGCGGCTGCGAACCGAAAGATGTCGGCTGGAGCATGAACTGCGAGAGGTACGGTCCCTTAAGGTTGCCGTCATTCGTAGTCGAAGCCACCCGAGCGCGGAACAGGTTCTGCCTTGTCACAGGAAGCGCCCACTGGTTAGCTCCCCCGCCTATGAGGAAAGATCGGGAATTCAAGTCGTTAACAGCTGCTTGCACTAATCCTGTAGTGTCAGTCTCGTATTCGGTGAATGGCACGTCGCGCAGTAGAGCTGCCCAGTAATGCTCCACCTGTTCGGTGGCCGTCTGCGCACTACGCACGGTCGGAGATGGCGGTGGAATCTCGAAAGCATGTGAATCGAGGCCCTCGAGGTCAAACGCAAATGATGTCGCCGGGCCGTTCAATCTTGAATTGGGCCCCCCGCCGGGCGTCCCGACAATCACGTTTTGAAGAGCCAGGAAATTGTTCTGAGTATCAGTCTCAAGCGCATCTATCAAGCTCTGGTACGACGGCTTATTCGGCACGCCGAGGGCGTCGTGACGCAGAGCCTTGCTATGCAGGGCGCTGAAGTCGTTGTATCGGGCCCTGTCGCCATTGTCCGGCAGCTCACCAATGTTGATCTTGTTGGCGATCGCTGTGTTTCTCCGGTAAAGGAAGCTGTCATTCGTACGCTTGTTGGGTTCGTAGTTGATGGTCGAGGCCTCGACGATCGACGCTGAGTCGCCGAGTATCGGTTTAAGGGGAACCGTAGCCGCAGCAGCGGCGACCGTTGCCGCTCCCTTTACGAAATTCCTTCTGCTTATCCTCAGTTTTTGAGTCTTGGAAGGTGTCGGATCTTTCTTTGGTTTGTCCATGGATTTGCTCCCGAATGTCGAACAATTAAGGTGGGCAAGTGCGTCTGATTTGCTCGCGCGCCGAGAACATCACAACGACGTGGGGACCGTCAGAAGCAAATGCGTTTAATTCTAGTCAGACGAAGAGGCACGAATCAGAATAGCGATGAGTGCCCTTCTGAGATCGAAAGACTGACGTCAATTCGGGGGAAGGAGAATGCGTTTCGTTAAACTGATAGTGTTATCAGCGGAGCATTTCGCATGTCGGGAATGCGCGGGAGGCGTTACCACCTAATCACTGGGCAAGTGGAATGGTTTGCCAGAATCCATGTCTAATTCCTACAGATCCTCTGCAAGCATCAGGCAACGTTCTGATCTTTTATGTGAGGTTGAACCCTTCGGAAAGTCGCGACATCTTGCTCCCAATCTGCTCGAGAGGTCAATGCTCCAGTTGGCTCATTTTTTGTAATCAATGTGAGTCATTTTTGTGAGGCACGAACACTATTTGTTTGCCACGGTAGTCAGCGCAGCGCGTAGCTCATCATTGGTGGGCCGTTGCGGTAATCGGATTCAATCTTTGTCCATCTCACTTCTCCGGTCCTTATTAACAGTTCTCACTGTCATTGAGCGGACCATGACGAACGACAAATGGCAAATGCCAAATGGAAAATGTTAGGATTCGACCTGCTATCCCACCCAAATTCGTCTCAGGAGCTGAATGCATGGCGACTCAAAAGGCTTTCCAGGAAGAGCTGAATCCGTTCGAAATTGCCAAACAACAGTTCAATCGCGCGGCTGACTACCTCGACCTCGAACCTTCAATGCGGCATGTGCTGGAGAATGCCAAGAGACAACTGATCGTTTCGATTCCCGTGAAGATGGACGGGGGCGACGTCCAGGTGTTTGAAGGATTTCGCGTGCAGCACAATATCGCGCGAGGTCCCGCGAAAGGCGGCATCCGTTACCATCCCAACGTCACGCTCGATGAAGTTAAAGCGCTTGCTTCGTGGATGACCTGGAAGTGCGCGACGGTCGGTATCCCGTACGGTGGCGGTAAAGGCGGAGTGATTTGCGATCCGAAGAGTCTTTCCATCAACGAGCTCGAAAGGCTCACGCGTCGTTATGCATTTGAGATTGCGCCGATCATTGGCCCAGACCGCGATATTCCCGCGCCCGACGTCTACACCGACGAACAAACAATGGCGTGGATCATGGATACGATCTCGATGATTCGTGGTCACACAGAGCTCGGCGTCGTGACTGGAAAACCGATCTCGCTTGGTGGTTCACAAGGTCGCGCTGAAGCGACTGCGCGCGGTTGCCTGTACACTTTGCGCGAAGCGTGTCGAGTGAAAGGAATGAGTTTGAAAGACGCTCGTGTCGCTGTTCACGGCTTTGGCAATGCAGGCGCGAACATCGCTCGCCTCGTCGCCGAAGACGGGGCGCGTGTGGTGGCCGCCTGCGATTCGAAGGCTGGTGTTTACGCCGAAAGCGGCATCGACGTTGTGGATGCGCTGAAACACAAAGAGGTGACTAAGTCGTTGGCCGGTTTGAAGGGAACCAGGGAAATGGCGCCCGAGGACGTGGTCGGGATCGACTGCGATATTCTGCTTCCGTCGGCGCTGGAAAACGCGATCACGATGAAGAACGTCGGTCAGGTAAAAGCGAAAATAATCGCCGAGCTCGCGAATGGTCCAACAACGCCCGGCGCCGATCGCGTATTCGAGGATGAAGGAGTTTTTCTGATTCCTGATATTCTCGCGAACGCCGGTGGCGTGACCGTGAGCTATTACGAATGGGTGCAGGATCAGAATTCGTTCTTCTGGACTGAAAAACAGATCAACGAGACGCTCGAACAGACAATGAAGACCGCATTCAACTCAGTACACGAGACCGCTCATCGCTACGACACCGACATGCGCACCGGCGCTTACATTCTCGCCGTCGGTCGTGTGGCCGAGGCGACGAGTGTAAGAGGAATATTCCCGTAATTAGAGGAGAAGATCAGAGGAGAAGATGTCAGACACGATCACGGTCTACGAAAAACCGACCTGCACGAAGTGCCGGGAGATGGACAAGCTGCTCCGTGAACGCGGCATTCCATTTGAAAAAATCAATTACTACATCGAACCGTTAACGAAGAAGAAACTCACAGAACTCATTCGCAAGATGAACATCAAACCGCGTGATCTTCTGCGAAAGAGTGAGCCGATCTACAAAGAACTCGGATTGGCGAATAATGAGTTTAGCGATAGCGAGTTGATCGGTTTGATGATTGAACACCCGGACTTGTTACAGCGGCCGATTGTCGAACGCGGCGATCGCGCGGTGCTCGGACGGCCCACGGAGAACGTCAAGGAACTGTTGTAAAACTTCCTTTGCGTGTTTGCGCCTGCGGGATTAATACAACTCACCCGCAAAGTCGCAAAGGCGCAAAGAAAACCAAAAGCTAAACTTGTGAGACTGCGTTATATACAGTGAAGAAGTCAGAAACGATCTTTGTCTGCCAGAGTTGTAGTTTTCAGTCCGTAAAATGGCTTGGCAAGTGTCCGGAGTGCGGTGAGTGGAATTCACTCGTCGAAGAAAGGGCGCGGAAGCCATCTCACAACGGTTTCGCGTTGCGCGAGGTTTCAGCGGTCGCTTTTAGCGACATCGAACCGCAGGACGATCTACGAATATCGTCGGGCGTTACGGAGTTTGATCGCGTCCTCGGCGGCGGCATCGTGCCGGGCACACTCGTTTTGATCGGCGGCGATCCAGGTATTGGCAAGAGCACGCTGCTGCTTCAGGTTGCCGATCGACTGAGCAGTGCGAGCACTGTCGTGCTTTACGTTTCCGGCGAAGAGTCGGAACGGCAAATCAAACTACGTGGTGATCGGCTCGGCGTCACTGCCAGGAATCTCTACCTCCTTCCCGAAACCAATCTCGAAAAGATCTTTCACGAGATCGATCGTTTGAATCCGGGCGCGGTGATCGTCGACTCCATTCAGACGGTTTTCGCGAGTGCCATCGAAGCAGCGCCGGGATCGATTTCGCAGGTGAGGGAAGTGGCTCACAAGTTCCTGCTGTTGGCAAAGAACCGCGGCGTTCCGGTTTTCCTTATCGGTCACATCAATAAAGAAGGATCGATCGCGGGTCCGAAAGCGCTCGAACACATCGTCGATACGGTTTTGTATTTTGAAGGTGAACGACATCACAACCATCGCATCGTGCGCGCGGCGAAAAATCGTTTCGGAGCGGCGAATGAAGTGGGCGTTTTCGAGATGACGAGCACGGGTTTGATGCCTGTCGCTAATCCGTCGCAGATGTTTCTACAGGAGCGACCGCAGAACGCCGCGGGATCGATTGTCAGCGCGTGTATGGAAGGGACGCGCCCCTTGCTCGTCGAGATTCAGGCATTGGTGTCGGGATCGAAGTACGGCAGTGGACGACGCATGACACAGGGGTTGGACCAGAATCGTGTTTCGCTTTTGATTGCGATGCTTGAAAAGCGCGCGGGCCTGCAACTTGTCGGCGACGATGTTTTCGTGAATATCGCGGGCGGTTTGGAAGTTGACGAACCTGCCGCGGATCTCGGTGTCGTGACAGCGATCGCTTCAAGTTTCAAGAACGCACCGATCGATCCGCACACCGCAGTGTTTGGTGAGATTGGTTTGACGGGTGAGGTGCGCGGCGCGATGCAGGCGGCGGTGCGTGTTAAGGAAGCGCAGGCGCTGGGGTTCAAAAAGATCGTGATGCCGGCGTCAAATGTTGCCGGCTTGGAACGACTACTCGGAATTCGTGTGGTTGGCGTGCGGTCGGTCGATGAAGCTCTCGCGGAATTGTTTTAGCGGCGTTCGTAGAATTTAACGACGAGTCCTTCATCCAGCGGTTTTGAACTCACGGACTTAAAACCGTCCAGATAGCCTTCCGGCATGAACGTGTCAGCGCCGGCGACGGTGAGCGGAACCTCGGTAACGATCCACTTCTCAATGTGAGGCAGGAACGCGGTGTAGATTTGCGCGCCGCCAATCACAAACAGATCCGTTGCGAGTGATTTGTTAAGCGAGATCACGCTATCGATGTCGGTCAGAACCAACAGTGACTCCTGAGGTTCAATACTCGGATCGCGGCTCAACACGATGTTCAATCGATTCTTGAGTGGTTTGTCGAG
>DASRPN010000051.1:0-19551 GCA_035646355.1 Pyrinomonadaceae bacterium
ATAGCCGGCTGCCCCGCACGAACTTTCTTTTAGTCTCCGCCGAGGCTTTACGTCACGATCCGGAAAGTTTAATGGCCACGCACGATACGATTGTCGTCGGAGCTTCAGCAGGTGGAGTCCAGGCTCTGACAGAACTGGTCAACGGGCTTGCGCCCGATCTGCCGGCAGCAGTCCTCATAGTGCTTCACGTTTCAGCCGACGTTCCAAGCTATTTGCCGTCCATTCTTTCGCGCGATGCCCGCTTGCCGGTAGCGCATGCTGTGGAGGGCGAAGACATCATCACGGGCCGGGTTTACGTAGCGCCACCTGATCATCATCTACTGATTGAGCGCCGATATATTCGAATCGTGCATGGTCCAAAGGAAAACCTGCATCGTCCATCAATCGATGCCCTCTTTCGTTCAGCAGCTCGTTGGGCCGGTCCGCGGACCATCGGAGTCGTGCTAACGGGCGCTCGCGACGACGGAGCGGCAGGCATGTACGCTATTAAGCAACGCGGCGGGATCTCAATCGTTCAGGATCCGGCTGAAGCCTCTTTCCCCAGCATGCCGTTGAGTGTCATGCAACGGATGCAAGTCGACTACTCCCTTCGCCTGGCTGACATTGCCCCTCTGCTGAACAAATTGTCACGCCAGCCGGCGGACGAGGAAGGAAGGTATCCTGTGCCTGAAGAGGTAGATATCGAGGCGAGGATCGCCCAGCAGGATATGGACAGTGAGGAACTGATCGCCAGTGTGGAGAGACTCGGCAAAGTTTCGAAGCTCACGTGTCCGGACTGCAATGGCGCGCTGGGGGAGATGAACAATGCAGACATGCTGCGCCTTCGTTGTCACGTCCGGCCATGCCCATTCGGCCGACAGCCTGGGCAATGGCCAGGACCACATGCTTAAAATTGCGCTATGGTCCGCTGTCCCTGCCCTTGAGGAGCAGATGATTTTAGCGAAGCGAATCGTTGAACGCGCGCGCAAATCCCACCAAACTCGAGCGGTGAGACTGTTTGAAAGGCGCGCTCGGGAAGCTGAGGAACGTAGTTCTGCCATCCGGCAACTGTTGCTGAGAGGCACGAAAGATGTTATAGCCGAGCAGCCAATCCAGAACCCAGAAGAAATGAGTGTCTCCTGAATCAAGCTTCGTGTGACGATTCCAAACAATGTCTGACTCAACGAAACCGGAAGGCAATCACGATCTCGTCGTAGTCGGTTCTTCAGCGGGAGGTGTCGGCGCGCTTTCGACTCTCGTTAGCACGCTCACCACGGATTTCCCTGCTCCGATAGTGTTGGCGCAACATCTCGACCCTCAGCGTGAGAGCCATCTCCCCGCGATTCTCGACCGCCGCAGCACGCTACCGATAGTCGTAGTTAGCGAACACGAACCGACGCTTCTGGAGGGCGGCAAGATCTACGTTGTTCCGGCAAACAAGCACGTCAGGATCGCGGATGGACACGTGCATCTCGAATACAATCATGACGAGCGGCCCACACCTTCGGTCGATAAACTACTCTCAAGCGCGGCGGAAGCCTATGGAGAACATCTCATTGCGGTGATCCTCACCGGAGCAGGCTCCGACGGCGCCGCGGGGGCCGTAGAAGTGAAGAACTCAGGCGGTGTGGTAATTATTCAAAACCCGGAAACTGCGGCTTACCCGTCCATGCCTCTTTCGTTGCCGCCCACTGTGGTCGATCACGTAGTTGAAATAGAACAGATAGGTCCGCTACTTTTTGGGCTTCTAAAGGGTGTTAGCCTCCCCGCCGAAGAGAAGGCAGCTGATCCCTTGCGCGATATTCTTGCTCTCATCAGCGCGCACACGAACATAGATTTTCGCAATTACAAAAATTCCACCATACTGCGCCGCATCTCACGTCGAATGACGGTCGCGCACACGAGTAACCTTCGCGATTACCTCGACTATATCCACGTTCATCCCGAAGAAATTCAAGAATTGGTCAAAGCGTTTCTTATAAAAGTAACCGGATTCTTCCGCGACCCCGAAGCATTCGACTTCCTGAGACAGCACGTGATTCCAGTAATCATCGACCGGGCCTCAGAGAATGGACGTATTTTACGTGTGTGGTCAGCGGGCTGCGCTACAGGTGAGGAAGCGTACTCCATCGCGCTGCTGCTGGCCGATCAATTGGGTCCTGAACTTCCGGAGTGGAGCATCAAGATCTTCGCCACCGACCTGGCGACCGATGCCATCAACTTTGCGCGGCGCGGATTGTATCCGGAGAACGTTTTAAGCGAGTTGCCCGACGACTACCGGCAGCGGTTCTTTGAACGTATCGACCATGGATACCGGATTGCAAAGACGCTGCGTGATACGGTAATTTTTGGCCAGCAGGACATCAGCCGCGGCGTGCCGTTCCCCCGCATCGATCTTATCTCCTGCCGTAATCTCCTGATCTATCTCAAACCCGAACTGCAACAAACAGTCCTCGACCTCTTCGCCTACTCGTTGCAGCAAACGAAGGGTTACCTGTTCCTTGGCATAGCGGAAACTGCGCGACCGACAAAGGGCGTGTTCGAGCTGATAAACAAGAAGTGGAAGATTTACCGCTGTTTGGGCGAGCCAATTGGTTTTCCTGCTCATCAAGGCCGGCGTACCATTCTGCAGCCCGACGGTCGCCGCGAGACGCGAGGGGGCCTGTTGGGTAAAAATGCCGCTAATCCCGAAGCTATTATCGCGGATGCCGACATCGCCCTACTCCGGCGCGTTAACGAAACGATCCTGCGTAGTTTAACTTCGGGCGTCGTGATCATCGATCGCAACTACCGCATCATGACTATCAACGCGACCGCCCGTCGTATGCTCGCAATTCGCGAAATCGCTTACGACCACGACTTTCTACACACAGCCAGGGGCATGCCATACCACGATGTGCGCAACGCGATCGATCTTGCGTTCCGCGAACACACGACCAGCACCCTCAAAGATGTCGAATTAGACCAGACCGCCGGCAATGGACGATACGTGGAGCTGACGACCACTGCGATGCAAGTCGAAGCGGGCGCACCTGAGCTGGCGATGATCACCATCGTCGATACGACCGAGACCGTGCAGATGAAGAAGCGCCTGGAAGCGGTGCAACGCGAACAAACCGAACTGGTTAATCAACTGAGCGCTGGCAACAAGCGTTTCGCCGAGATGAACAAAGAGCTTCAGGACGCTAACGAGGAGCTGCAAGCCGCCAACGAAGAGTTGATGCTCACTCAGGAAGAGCTACAGGCGACAAACGAGGAATTCGAAGCTACAAACGAGGAGTTACAGGCGACTAACGAGGAGCTAGAGACCAACAACGAAGAAATGCAGGCGACTAACGAAGAGCTGCAAACAACCAACGACGAACTCACGGCGCGCACCATCGAGCTGCATCACCTGATGCAAGAAAACAACGAAGAACAGTATCAGCTTTCCGAGTTGCTGGAGCGCTTCCCTTATTACGTCGTCGTCGTTAACGCCAGAGACTTAACAATTCTCGCCGTCAATCCCGGATACGCTTTATTGCTTGGAAAACGCGATGTGATCGGACAACCACTCACCGACTTCTTCAGCGGTACCGACCTGGAGGCGCTAATGGATGTTTTAACGGAGGCGACGAAAGAGGGCAAGCCGATGACGACGGGTCCGATGGCTGTCAGGGCAGTAGAGTATGGCGACCACGCTGGAGATCTGTATATTCACAGCGTGGTTCCGATACAACCGCCTCACGGGAAAATAGAACGATTGTTTATTTACACGGAGAAAGTCTAGGAACGTCGGGGGAAACAGGTACCGAACCTTTTTTACTGCCCCTTACTCCGTCTTCAGGATGGCGTAACACTCACAAACGGCTTCTTCCAGTGCCATTCGATCCTTGATGTGCAACTGGCCACGACGGTATTCGATCGCACCCGCTGATTGGAGAATTCCGGCCGCCACGGTGATTCCCGCCCGCCGGGCGCCGAGCCTTGAAGCAATTGCTTCCTGCGTGAGCTTTAGGTTTTCACCGCCGACACGATCGTGAATCATCAATAACCAGCAGGTGAGTCGCTCCAGGACAGTGTGGCGCGCATTGCAGACAGCTCGTTGCGAGACCTGCGTGATGAGGGAACCGTAGCAGCGCATGATGTGCTTCAGAGCGCCTTCCTTTGAAGTGAAGGTGTGCTCGAGAGCGCTGACGCTCAAGCGTGCAAACGAGCCGCCAATGCACACCCTCGTCCAATGACGCGCGGCTCCGCCTCCCAGAAGAGCCGATAAACCGATAACGCCGTCGTTTCCCACCATCGAGATCTCGATCGTGGTGCCATCTTCCATAATCGCCAGGTTCGAAACTACCGAGTCGAGCGGAAAGTAGACGTCGTTTATCACATCACCGTATTCAAAAAGAATGTCGTTGAATGACAGTTTTACTATCCTGAGTTGGGGCAACAGGAAGTCCAGATCGACGGCAAGTAAATGATTCAACAACCTGTTCTGCGTTGGCGGGACGACGACGCGCACTCCTGGCAGAATCTTGTCGCCGGTAATACTTTGAGGCACGAAGGCTCCCTTCTAAATCGATCAAAGTTGAGAGGGAAACATGCTAAGGGGATGCCGCACACTTGCCCGACAAAATAGCTCGTCCCAAATTCTATACCTTTTGTTTTAAAACGTACATAAGAAGCTCCCCGATGGACAAATCACCCATTAAAACCGTGTTAAATATTTGCTACAGAAAAATTTAACCGATTGTTCGATCGCGTACTGACCCCGGCTAATGGGCGCGCGTATGTTGGCTGCCACACACGACAAGCAGGGTGGCCGCGGTCGCTGTATTTTTCCCGATTGACCTTGAGAATTATATGACGGCCCGGCCTTAATTCCTTTTCTGTTAGTTTCAATAGACAACTAAACCTTCGAGGGGAAAGGCGAGCCCCGTTAACAGTTCTCGCTTCCGAGGCCCAGATCCCATGAGACGTCAAAACCCCCGCGTCCTATACATCGAGGATCACGAAGACACCCGCGAACTCGTGACCCTGCTCCTCTCGCAAAAAAGCTACGAAGTTGTAACCGGCGCCACGATCGAAAGTGGAATCGCTCTCGCAGTCGGCGGAGACTTTGACTTGTACCTGCTTGATTCGTGGCTGCCCGACGGTTCAGGTTTGGATCTGTGCGAGAAGATTCGTGAGTTCGATAAGACCACGCCCATTCTCTTTTATTCCGCTGCGGCTTACGCGTCCGACCACGACACGGCCTTGAAATGCGGCGCTCAAGGGTACTTGATAAAGCCGAGTCAGCCTTCAGATCTGTGCAAGTTGGTTTCTGAGTTGATCGAAGATTCGCGTAAAGCTTCAGGACGCCAGAGTGCCCACAGAACGGTTCCGGAAAGCCACAGAGTAGCGGCAGTCGCTGCGGTCAGCACCAGCCAGAAAGACCAATAGGACTGAAACGTGCGTTCCCAACCGGGGGCGATAGTGTGCGCAAGGTTCACGTTCAACGCCGCCGGTGTGACGAACCGCGACGCCAACTGGACGCCAAGATACCAGCCAAACGCAGAACGCCACGCGTCTCGATCCATGCGATACCACTTCAACGCAATCATCGACACTGCTAGTCCACCGACGTGAGCGAGAGTGGAACTCAGAAACACGCCCCACGCCAACACCACGTAGATAAACCACACGACGATTCCGGGCAGCATACAAATCGCTGCAAGCCTGACCACCAGAGGTTTATCCAGGAACAGACCAAGAGCAAGGATGAGGTTGCCGACGTTGCACATCCAGAGCATGTGCCCGAGCTCATTGGTGCGGTAATAGTGAACTGCCTGCGCGAAGAAGAAAATCAGAGGGAGCAGGCCGAGCCATCGAAGCGAGATCCGCGTCAACAGTGTCTTCACGGGCATGCAGCATAGCACCACGCGCAAAAAAACAAACGCCAATCTTGGATTAGCGACGTGTTTGAAATATTCTCTGCGTGTCTCTGCGTGTCTCTGCGCGTCTCGGCTTTTCTGCGGTTACTCCGTTTACCGAACCATTTACCGCAGAGCAAGACGCAGAGAACGCAAAGACACGCAGAGTTAAAATTGGGTATCTTGACAAGCGTTGAAGGGAAACACAGACTAAGGCGTGCACGCGCACATCGATCATGAGTTCGTTGGAAGACCTCCTCGTTAAATCAATACCTGAACTAAACAAGCTCTTCGTCGAGCGGCGCCGTCCTGTACCTAAAGGATTACTTGAAGCTTTGGACATCGACGGCCGCCAGGGAGCCCAACAACTCGCCAAACGAATTCGCAACCGCTATCGCGACAACCGCTCCGAAGGTCAACGGCTGCATTACCTTCTGCGCTTCGAAATCGAACTATGGGCAGAAGGATATGGGTTTGTCGCAGGAGTTGATGAAGCCGGCATGGCGCCGCTCGCCGGACCGGTCGCTGCGGGCGCTGTGATCCTGCCGCAGAATTACAAGCTGCGGGGCCTCAACGACTCGAAGAAGATCCTCGATCCTGAGAAACGAGATGAACTCGCCTTGCAGATCAAGCACGACGCGATTTGCTGGTCGGTCGCGTTCGCCGAAGTCGAAGAGATCGACAAGATCAACATCTATCACGCGGGACTGCTGGCGATGCAGCGTTCGGTTGAAGGTCTAAGTTGTAAACCTGACTTCATCCTGGTGGACGCGCGCAAGATTCCCCACTGCGAAACACCACAACGCGGGATCATCCGCGGGGACGCGCTGTCGGCAAGCATCGCAGCCGCGTCGATACTTGCGAAGACCACGCGCGATGCACACATGCTCGAAATGGATCGTCTCTACTCCGGTTACGGTCTCGCTTCACACAAAGGTTATCCAACCCCCGAACATTGCGAGGCGCTGAAGTCGCTTGGCGCGTTGCCGATTCATCGCCGCAGTTTTGCGCGCGTGCGCGAAGCACTCGGCCTCGATCCAATCCAATCCGAATTGTTCTAATCGCGTGGGGCGAGTTTTAATTTGTGGGGCTGACTGAATACAAAAAGAAACGCAGCTTCGATAAAACACCGGAGCCTGGTCCAAAGAAGAAACGTACGCGTACTGGTCGCATGTTTGTGATCCAGAAACATCGCGCGACGCAACTGCATTACGATTTTCGTCTCGAAGTCGATGGCGTGTTGAAGTCTTGGGCCGTGCCGAAAGGTCCGTCACTGGATCCGAGTGTTAAGCGTTTGGCGATGCAGGTTGAGGATCATCCGGTCGATTACGCGAAGTTCGAAGGCGTGATACCGGAAGGCGAGTATGGCGGCGGGACTGTGATGGTCTGGGACTATGGCACGTACAAACCGGAAGGTGATGAAGATCCGAGCAAGGCGCTGGAGAAAGGCGACTTCAAGTTTGAGCTCGACGGCGAGAAGTTAAAAGGCTCGTGGGTGCTGGTGCGTACGCGAAATCGGCAGTGGCTGCTGATCAAGCATCGCGACTATTATACGACGACTGAAGAGGTCACCGAGATGGCGCCGGTTTCGATCCTCACGCGGCGTTCGTTAGCGGAGATTGCAGAAGACGAAGGTGGTAACGTCAAGAAAGCCGCGACCGGCGATCCGAAGAAGATTCCGCGCCGGACTGGAGTGAAGCGACGCAAGAAAGGTTCGAAGGCGAAAGTCTGGCACAGCAACCGCCCGAGTTAAACGTCCGATCAAAAGAACGGTTCCCGCAAAGGCGCAAAGACGCAAAGCAAGAGCGACAGCAACCAGAGATCTGATTGGCTTTGCGTCTTTGCGCCTTTGCGGGATACTATTTTTCGCCTCCGTCGAACAATCCTCGATACGACAACTTTCCTTTCACAATCAAAGCAGCGGAAGTGAATGGATGCTCTTCCGTTTTCTCTCCATCGACAATGTGAAGGACCGTGTGTCCGGCAGCCTTCAGATAATCCGCGATCAAGCTCCGATGGCACTTCCACCAAAGGGATTCAGCGCACATAACTGCTACCCGGTTAGCGCGTGCTAGTTCAAGTAGTTCTTTAATTGCTGCGCCGAACTCCGTTGTCTCCATGTGATCGGCGTAACCGCGGAACATCGCGTTCCTCCACGCCGTGTTGTGGGAATCTTTGCGTGGCGTCCGTCGTCCGCCGAGGCGCGGCTCGTGTTGATAACGAATGCTGTGCTTCGCTAACGACTCAGTCAACGCGGATTTATTGAATTGTGGATAACGACGCGAACCGGGAAACATTCGCACGTCCACGAGCACTGAGATCTGATGCGCCAATACAATCTGCGCGAACTCTTGTTCGCTGCGCGTCGAGTGACCGATAGTCCAAATGTTCATTATTAACGTGAAGTGTAGGCTTGCCGACGGTTAAAGGTACGCTTCAAGTTTGAACCGTCCTTTCGCCTGCGTCATCGGCTTCCACAGGTCGCCGACACGCTTCACACGCGCGGGTACGTTGTCGATGCGGAAGTCGTCGATCTTGATTCCACGCTCGACTTCTTTCCACGTCACGGGTGTCGAGACTGAAGGTACTTCTTTAGGTCTCACGGAATAGACAGACGCCAGCGTTCGGCCCCACGCGTTCTGGTTGTAATCGACAAGCACCCTTCCCCTTGGTCTTTTCGAAACCTGGTAGATCGCCGTCAACAATTTCGGCGAGTGCGAAGCGAGCGCATACGCAAACTCTTTCGCAAAGGTCCACACTTGTTTCTGAGTTGGTCCACGCTGGATCGGAACGTAGACGTGAATACCCTTCGAGCCTGTGGTCTTTGCGTAGTTCGGGATCTTCAACGAATCAAGCCCGAGCTTCACGAGCAACGCCGCTTCGCGAACCTTTTCAAACGATGCTCCCGGCACCGGATCGAGATCGAAATGCAAATAATCAGGCTGATCCGTGGCGTCGCAGCGCGCATACCACTCGTTCAGATCAATGCAGCCAAGATTGATCACCCACATCAACGCCGCGAGATCCTGGATCATGGGAAACGGAATCACGCCTTTTGAGCCGTGATCGATGCGGCAGATCTCAATCCAATCCGGACGCGGCTCGGGCGCACGCTTCATGAAGAAGAAGTCCTCACCCGCACCGTTTGGATAACGCTTCATAACCATCGCGCGATCGCGCAGGTGAGGGAGCAGCACGGGGGCCACGTTGACGTAGTACTGAATCAGATCTCGCTTCGTGACGCCGACCTTCGGCCAGAAAGGCTTGTCGAGATTGGTGAGACGGACAATCTTGTCGCCGATTCCAACGTCGAGGTTGCGTTTGTCTTTTGGGAGTTTTATTGAAGGGATGCGGGGCACGAGCTAAGGTATCACTTTAGGTTTCTTCAATCTCCTTCTCAATCGCCTTCAACCCGTTTAGCAAGACGCCGCGATGGGCGGGATGTTTAGCTCGCTCGAGTTGTTGTAATAACCGCGACTTCGAAAGGAGCAACGAATCCAGCCGTTGCTTTCGTTCTCGCTCATCGACCGACGAGGGCGGAGTCTTCGTTTCGCGAAGTTCGGCGTCTTCGATCTGATCTGCGACGGACTTACTTTCCCAACCGCGAGCCATAATTCATACAACCGTTCCATCAGGAATGACAGCGTTTTTGGGGACGATAATGATGCCGTCGCGAATGAAGTAAGCACCACCTGGGCCATCGACTTCGGTCACGCCCGTTTCGTTCAGCAACTTCGCGTTCTTACCGATGCGCGCGTTCTTGTCTATGATCGCTCGGCGGACAACAGTTCCCTCCCCTATCCCGACGCGTGGCATGTTCTTACGCATGTCGTTGCCCATCTCTTCGAACGTCTGATAGAAGTCGGCGCCCATCACGAACGACGAATCAACGTGCACGCCTTTCGAGATTCTGCTGCGCAAACCGATGACGGAGTTTGTGATCTTCGCGCCGTTGATGATGCAGCCATCGCTAACGATCGAGTCGTCGATTTGGCTTTCTTCGATCTTCGACGGCGGCAGGTATCGAGCGCGCGTGAAAACCGGTGCTTCAGCATCGAACAGGTTGAACTTCGGAATCTTCGTCGTCAGATCAAGGTTAGCGCGATAGAACGCGCCGATCGTTCCGATGTCTTCCCAGTAACCGTCGAACATGTGCGCCTGCACGTGACGTGAGGAATGGATCGCCGCCGGAATGATGTGCTTTCCGAAATCAACCGACTCGGGTTCTTCCGCTAACAGTTGTTCCAACTGTTCGTATTTGAAAACGTAGATGCCCATCGACGCGAGAAACGGGCGTCGCTTCGCTTCGTTTGCGTCCAGTCCAAGACTCGTCGTGTCGACTTGCATCGCGAGCAACTCGTCGCCTTTTGGTTTCTCTTTGAACTCGACGATGCGACCGGTCTCGTCGGTCTTCAATAAACCAAACTCACTTGCCGCACGTGGTTCACAAGCGATCACTGAAACAGTCACATCGGCGCCTGTTTCGTGATGACGTTCGAGAAAGTGGCGATAGTCCATTCGATAAAGATGATCGCCGGAGAGGATGAGTAACGTGTCGATGCCCCAATCTCTGATGTGCGGCAACACTTGTCGCACCGCGTCTGCCGTTCCCTGAAACCACTGCGGGCTCTCCGGCGTTTGCTCCGCCGCGATGATCTCGACGAAGCCGTTCGAGAATTGCGAGAAGCGATACGTTTGAGCGATGTGTCGATTCAGTGAAGCGGAGTTGTACTGCGTCAACACAAACGTGCGCAGGATGTCGGAGTTTATGCAGTTCGAGAGCGCGATATCGACGAGACGATACTTACCGCCGAGCGGAACTGCGGGTTTCGAACGTTGTTGTGTTAGCGGAAAAAGTCGATTGCCGGCGCCACCGCCGAGAATTACAGCTAAGAGTTTTGTGTTAGCCGGCATTGGAACACTGAATTAATAGGCTTGAGACCGGACGTCACTGGTTGTTTTTCCGGCGGCTTCCTGCGCGATCTTCACGCCGACGCTCGCGCCGATGCGGGTCGCGCCTGCTTCAACCATCTTGCGCGCGTCGTCGAGACCTTTAACACCACCGGAGGCTTTGACTCCAAGTTCGGCGCCGACTGTGCGACGCATCAAAGCAACGTCGGCGACCGTTGCGCCGCCTTTCGAAAAACCGGTTGAAGTTTTGACGAAATCGGCGCCCGCTTTCTTTGCGGCCTGGCACGCGCGCACCTTTTCGTCGTCAGTCAACAACGCTGTTTCGATGATCACTTTGCAAATCGCGTCGTACTCGTGGGCCACCTGGGCCACCGAACGGATGTCGTGTTCGACGAGACAATCGTCGCCGCTCTTCAACGCTCCGACGTTGATCACCATGTCGACTTCCTGCGCGCCGTCGAAGATCGCACGACGTGCTTCGTAAGCTTTTACGTCAGGCAAGTTGGCCCCTAGGGGAAATCCGATCACCGTGCAAACCGGAACGCCGCTGCCGCGTAGATTGCACGCGGCGATACGTACCCACGTTGGGTTGACGCACACGGATGCGAAGCGATACGAGGCCGCTTCCTGGCAAAGCTTCTTGATGTCGTCGTCGGTTGCTTCAGGCTTCAGCAGAGTGTGATCGATAAGCCCGGCCCACTCTCGCGCCGTTCCGGTTTGGCCCAACACGAGCCCGATACGCGCGGCGCCCGCGTCGACGATGCGATGCATCCGCTCAGGGCAGCGATGAAAACATTCGGACGTACAACCGCACATCGAGGCCTGGTCGGCGCCGCCGTCGCCGTTGAGTCGCGCCACGATCGCATCGGTAATCTGTTCGATTAGGAGTTCGTAATCGCCGTTATTTGAGTAGCCCATGTGCCGGGGACATTCTAGCAACTAGCGTAGATACTGTCGCTGGATGGCGTCGATTTTGGCGACGCGCTTACGGTGGCGATCTTCGCTGATTTCCGTGGTAAGCCAGGCAGTCACGATCTCGCGCATTTCCGCGCTCGTGATGGTTTTACTGCCGAGCGTGAGGACGTTCGCGTCGTTGTGTTCGCGAGAGTTGCGGGCCACGGCGACTGAGTAACACGCCGCCGCGCGAACGCCGGGGACCTTGTTCGCGGTCATCGCACTGCCGACGCCGGCGCCGTCGATGATGATGCCGACTTCGGATGTTCCGTCCGCAACCGCGCGAGCTACGGCATGCGCGAAGTCAGGATAGTCAACGGCTGATTCCGAATCAGTGCCGAAGTCCTGCACCTTGTGGCCCAGATCGTTCAACAGGATCTTTAACTCTTCCTTCATCTTGAACCCGCCGTGATCGGCGCCGACCGCAACGTGCTTCGACGCTTTCGATCCGCGACGTGAGGCGCGGCGAGTCAGTTGGATATTTCGTTCGTTGACGATGTCGGCCGCGAGTGGCGTCAGACGCGCGTCTTCGCCGATGCGCAGGACCGCGCCGGGTTCGAGTCCGCGCACGTCGTCCTCGGTGATCATGCTTTTCGCAGACTCGTCGCGGGTGAAGGAAGGTGGCGGCGCTTTCTCTGGTACTGTGTTGACGAACCGGCTCGGTGTTGTTTGAGGTTCGGCGGTTTCGGGCGCGGCTTTGGCCAATACTTCGCGCACCAAAGCTCGAACTCGGTCGCGTGTTGAATCGTCAGACATGATTTGGATCTTTGATCTTAGTGCTTTGTACTTTGTTCGCTGGCGATGGGGCCGCTCTCAAGTGACTTTCCCTCAAAGTCTCTTGCTGGACCGCTTCACTGTGCAACCTCTGTGCTCTCTGCGACTTTGTGGTTATTTTCCGAGCAAATCATTAACCACAAAGGCTCAGAGAGCACAGAGAAAACCTGTTTACGACTTTAGGGCAAAGCACTCTCAAGTCGTCTGTTACACCTGCGAACAAGAACAAAGCACTAAGCACTAAGTTCTACCAGGCGTCCGGAAGCGCCCATCAATTTACCGCTGCGAAAAGTGAAATCAACACGGCCGACGTTGATGCCGCTCTTTCCGACCTGGAAGATTAACGTCTCCGCGCCGCAAGGTTGTTTGGTCTTCACGGGTTCTTTCATGAACGTGTGTGTATGACCACCGGCGATGAAGTCGATGCCGTCGACTTGCGACGCCACGAGCGAATCACCACGTTGGCCGTTCTCGTAATAACCCAGATGCGACATGCACACGACGAGCGCGCAGCGTTCTTTTTCCTTCAACGTCTTCACAACTTCACGCGCCGAAACGACCGGATCGTTGTAAGTAACGCCTTTGAAGTTTGCCGGCGTGATTAGCGCCACGGGACTTACACCAAGACCAAATAATCCGACTTTGATCCCCCCAAGCATCTTCACGACGTAAGGCTTGACGCGGCCTTCAAGCACCGTTCCTTTGACGTCGTAGTTCGCCGAGACCAGATCGAAGTTCGCAAACTTCAACGCCGCAGCAAGCGCATCGACGCCGTTATCAAACTCGTGATTGCCGAGCGTGCCGACGTCGTAACCAATCGCCGACATCGCTTTGTACTCAACTTCGCCGCGATAGAAATTGAAGTACGGAGTGCCCTGCATTACGTCACCCGCATCGACGAGCAACGTGTTCGGGTTCTCCTGTCGGATCCGTTTGACGAGTGTCGCGCGACGAGCGACGCCTCCCTTCCCCGCGTTCGCGTCGTTGGGCGGCAGGGGATCGATCTGCGAGTGCGTGTCGTTCGTGTGCAGGATCGTGATGATCGTATCAGCTGCGGCGTTACCCGAGATCAATTCGAAACCGCGCGGCAGTCCTATCAGCGTCGCGCCAAATGCGGCGGAAGTTGTCACAAAACGTCGCCGGTTCATTTGGGCTCCTCGCGGCCTTTGCGATCGGGCCCGACTTGCACGTAGCGGCCGTCGAGACGCGGACTGATGTTTCGTCCGGCGGCCGTTTCGGATCTGACGTAGTTCATGATCGAATCGCGTAACGTCAGATTTAGGGGCGTCTTGCTCTTCGCTTCGTGCAACAACGCATACGCGCCGCTGTTGAGGTTCAGGAGGTAATCGATCGTGACAATCGTGTAGATCTTCTCTGGATCGATCTCCTGTTCGCGGCCGCTCTCGTCGACTAGTTTGCCGCTCAAAAACTCAGCGCGATTCTGATCGTTCCACTTGAAATGAATGCGCGCGCCTGACTGCGCGTCGCGCGTGGCGACTTGAAGCAGTTTCGAGAGTTGCGTGCCGTTTACTTCGAGCGCGACGAGCGCGTTTTCGAATGGGAGCAACTCGAATATGTCGCTGGCGCGCAGGTCACCGGGGGAAATCTCGTTCTTTCGCAAGCCGCCGGCGTTGACGATTGCGAGAGTGATCGGCTTGCCGAGTTTTACTTTCGCCTGGGCACGCATTCCTTCGGTAACGAAGTTACCGAGTGAACCGGCGCCGACGCCGTCCTTTTTGAGCGGACCGTCGAGCTTGCCGATGACGAGACTCAGCGCGCGGATCTTTTCACTGTAGGGCGCGAGCATCTTCTCGACCGCCGGATCGTGCGGAATGCTGGCGTCAACGGTCGTTTGTTTGACGCTGGCGCCGACCTTTGCCGGCGGAGCTGTGATTGCGGGTTTCGCCGGTGCCGGAGTCGCCGGACAAGGTTCGATCACCGTTTGGCCAAGCGCCGGGACAGCAATTGTTAGCGCGAATAAGAGAAGTGAGAAGCGAAGGCTAAACACGGATAATACCGATCCTTTGCTGCGAGCGATTGACCTAACGGAAGAGCTTGCATAGTATGTCGCACCACGCATCACCCATGCAAACTTGCCGTTTCTAAAGGAGAAACAAGTTGGCTACGTCTTCTGCTCAGTTCGCTTCTGAATTCAGGAATCCAAACCTCGACGTGTTGCTGTCTGAAGAGAAGATTCAGGCACGGATTAAAGAGTTGGGCGCGCAGATCACGCAGGACTACGCCGGGCTCAATCCACTGTTGATCGGCGTGCTGAAGGGCGCTTGCTTTTTTCTTAGCGATCTAATGCGGGCGATCGATACACGAGTGGGCATCGAGTTCATGGCGATCTCGAGTTACGGATCTTCGACGCGTACTTCCGGTGAAGTGCGAATCATGAAAGATCTCGACGTTCCGATCGAGGGCCGGCACATTCTAGTTGTCGAAGACATTGTCGATACTGGTCTAACCCTCTCGTACCTGCTCGCTAATCTGGAATCACGTGGGGCAGCGAGCGTGAAGCTGGCGGCGCTGCTCGACAAACATGAGCGGCGACAGCGTGAAGTAAAAATTGACTACCTTGGTTTTCCGATACCGGATGAATTTGTCGTAGGCTACGGTTTGGATTTCGCCGAACGGTATCGCAACCTTCCGTTCATTGCTGTTTTGAAAGATCCGGGGGCGTAGTACTTAGTACGTTGTACTTCGTACTTAGTGCTTGTTCGATTTCGAGAAGCCCGTTGAATAGCAAACAAAGTACTAAGCACAAAGGACCAAGCACAATTGAGGATTGGAGACTTTTAAATGCGTAGTTTTCTGGCTCTCGCTATTCTCTGCGTTCTTCCCATTTGCGCCGCTGCACAAACCGACTTCTCAAAAGTCGAAATGAAGGCGACGAAGGTCTCGGGCAACGTTTACATGCTCGAGGGCGCCGGAGGAAACATCGGCGTCTCCGTCGGCACTGACGGAATCCTGATCGTCGACGATCAGTTTGCGCCGCTGGCCGACAAGATCCGCGCTGCACTGAAGGGACTGAACCAGGGGAAGCTCCGCTTCATCCTCAACACCCACTGGCACGGCGACCACACCGGTAGCAACGCTCAGTTTGGTCCGGAAGCCACGATCATTGCTCACGATAACGTACGCAAGCGGCTGTCGAGTGAACAGAAAATCCCTTTCTTCAAGTCGACAGTTCCCGCGTCGCCCAAAGAAGCGCTGCCGGTGATTACGTTCGACAACTCGCTGTCAGTGCACTTCAACGGTGAAGACATTCGAGCTATTCACTACCCGCACGGACACACTGACGGCGACAGCGTAATCTTTTTTACGACGTCCAACGTGGTCCATCTCGGAGACGACTTCTTCGCCGGACGCTTTCCATTTGTCGATGTCGACAACGGTGGGAACGTCGTTGGCTTGGCCAAAAACATCGGCGAGATCATCACGAAGATACCGGCGGGTGCAAAGTTGATCCCGGGTCACGGCCCGCTCTCAACGATCGACGATCTCAAGCTTTACCACCGCATGCTTCTCGAAACGACCGACGTCGTCCGCAAGAAAGTCGCCGCCGGAAAAACCTTGGACCAGATCAAAAGCGAAGGTCTTCCTGAGGAGTGGAAATCCTGGGGCACCGGCTTCATCAAAACCGATCAGTGGATCGAACTAATCCACATTAGCCTCACGCAGAAGTAGTCGACGTCTTACGATCGGTTCAGCCAATAGGACGGCCGGCGTCGATGGTGGGCCACAGCAACAATTTGAAGCGTTTGGTTTCTCACGCGAAACACCAGATCAAACGGAAATCGAGGGAACACTATTCGTTTGTGTTTCCAACACCGATGGGCCACGTCTCAGGCGAGTTAATCGCAAGGCGCATCATGCTACTCAATTCCTGAACAAACGCATGCGCGGCGATCTCGCTACGCTCGGCGTACCACGCGAACGCCTGATGAATCTCTTCCTCAGCTGCTTTATGGAGAATTACTTTCCGAGTCATTCCATTCGTTGAAGAAGCTTGGCTTTGACGGTCTCCCACGGGACTGTTTCAACAGCCCCCGAGTCCAATTCAGCCAATCGGCGCTCTATCTCTACGCGCCACGCTTCGTCGACGTCCGGATCTACTTCGGATTCCAGGCTTTCGATCAACAAACCAGCGAGGGTGGCTCGTTCTTTCTCAGATAAGATTGAGGCTTTCTGGAACAATTCGGTTACGTGAGTACTCATGCGAGGAATCTAGCACACTTACTCGGATACCGGAATCAAAGACTTCAGGAAACTCGTACCCGCCGTCAGGTGGAGGCCGAAGTTTGCGGCGATGGTCTGGCCGATGTCGGCGAGGGATTCGCGGGTGCCGAGGTTGTTGGATGGGCGGGCGGTGCGACTGTAGACCAGGAGCGGAGCATATTCGCGCGTGTGGTCGGTGCCGGGGAACGCAGGATCGTTCCCGTGATCTGAGGTAATGATCATGAGATCGTCATCGCGCATGGCGGCTTCGATCTCCGGCAGACGCCGATCGAAGTGTTCGAGAGCGCGCGCATAGCCTTCGACATCGCGACGATGACCGTAGAGCATGTCGAAGTCGACGAGGTTCGAGAAGATCAAACCGCGGGAGTCTTCCTGAAGGGCCTTGATGGTTTGATCGATCGACTGTTGGTTGTTCTTGGCTGTTAGATCTTTCGTCACGCCGACTGAGTCATAGATCGACGCAATCTTTCCGATACACACCACGTCGAGAGCTTCATCCGCGAGTGCAGCGAGCAGATTCTCGCGCGGCGGTGGCACTGCGTAGTCGTGCCGGTTCTCAGTACGATAAAACGCACCGGGTTGGCCCAGGAATGGACGCGCAATCACGCGTCCAACTTTGTGTTCGCCTTCGAGTATGCCGCGGGCGATCTCGCAGATCTCATAAAGACGATCGAGCGGAATCACCTCTTCGTGCGCGGCAATCTGGAACACCGAATCCGCAGACGTGTAAACGATCGGTTTGCGCGTCTTAACGTGCTCCTCGCCTAACTCCTTGATGATCTCCGTACCCGACGCGGGAATATTGCCGAGTATTCCCGGAACAGAAGTTTCGCGAACAAAACGATCGATCACCGTCGCAGGAAATCCGTTTGGATAAGTCGGGAACGCCTGGTTCAGAATGATCCCGGCAATCTCCCAATGTCCGGTGGTCGTGTCTTTGCCGTTCGAACGCAGAGCGCACCGACCATAAGAACCGTCAGGGTTGTCGAGCGGAGGCAGACCGCGAAGTGGCCGGATGTTGCCGAGGCCGTAGCGTTGAAGGTTGGGAAGTTGGACGGTGCGCGATTCGAGAATGTGACCGAATGTGTCTGATCCGGCGTCGCCCCACTCGGGAGCGTCAGGCATCGCACCGATCCCAGCACCGTCGAGAACGATTAGAACGACTCGGTGGAACGGATGCGGAGTGGTCATGAAGGTTTCGTAATCTTGTGCTTTGTACTTAGTTCTTTGTACTTGGTAACAAAAAACACAGAACAAAGTACCAAGCACTAAGATCAAAGCTCACTGCTTCGGCGCGTAATAACCATCGCGCGCGCGGATCTCAGCTTTGTCTTTCACGCCGCGGACTTCCAACTTGATCGCGCGATACTTCCCGTCGCGTGCCTTGTTCGTTGGATAGTAGCCGAGACTGTAGAGCGTGCCGATGTCAGCAGCAACGCGCGCGAACGCCGATTGCGCATCAGCTAAAGTAGCCGCAACGAAACTGCGCCCGCCGGAAACCTTCGCCAGATCGTTCATCTCGCGCCGCGCAAGGTTATACAACCCCCGACTGATCGACATTCTTTCAAACGGTCCCATCTGGCAAAAGCTATTGAAGTTTTCCGCCTTCGCCGTCGGGAAAAAGATCTTTCGATATCGTTCGATCTGTCGCTGCGAGAGCGTGAGCTGACCGTCGTCCTGACAGTCTTTCATCAGCCGGTCTTCAACGAAGTCTTCCGTATTCACCTGGATGAAATAGCAGGCGATACCGGCGCGCGAGAGTTTCATTCTTGCCGTTGCGAAATCGGAGTTACTCGCGGAATCAACGCCGTCCGTCAACGCCACCACCGCACGACGTCCACGAACTTCATCACTAGGCGGATTGCGAAAGACGCTGTCGGCAACTCGTTCGAGCGCGTCGTAGTACGGCGTGCCGTTGCTGGAGCCGACGTTTTCTATTGCGGTGCGCAAAGCATCGCGGTCACTGGTGAGTGGGGTCAGCACTTCTACAGTCGCTGCTCGTTCAGCAGCAACTGTCTGCGCAGTATTGAAAGCGACAACGCCCACGCGATCGCCTGGACGGAGCGCCTGGATGAAACTGTTCGCAGCGGAACGAATCAGCGCCACGTCATCGCGGGTTGATCCGGAGGTGTCGAGCAACAAGGCGATTTCGAAAGGCGTTTCAGCAGTGCCGAAGTTGGAGATCGTCTGCACCTGGCCGTCTTCGATGAGACGAAAGTTCTCGGCGCGAAGGCCCGAGAGCGGGCGGCCCGCGCTGTCGGTCACCACAGCCGGAACCGAAACCAGTCGAGTATCGACCCGCACGACATCGCCTTCGTCAATTTCATCGCCGGCCGCTGGCGTGTCCGGTTTCTTCAACTTCCATAAGGGTGGCGGTTCGTTGGGGTCAGTGACACGACGCGGGCGCTGCTTTTGTTGGTCGGTGGCCTGTTGAGCGTGCTGGATGCTTTGCGAAAACCAGCCGGGAAAGATCACCGCCAGAGTGGTCAAAAGAATTACCCGCCTGAGCAAACTACGACGACGTTTCATAAGTCTTGACATGATTCAATTCCGGATGGGCTCTCGTAGCTGGATTCTAAACCGTGGGAGTGCGAAGTGTAAAACACGGATTCCAGGTAACAAGTGCGCGGCTTGACACTCTTCTGTGGTTTTCTTAGCATGACGACTCGCTTGCTGCGTGCGAACAGGATTCGCGACAGGGCGATCCTGATTTAAAGGCACGTACGTCAATGGTAGACGGCTTCCCTTACAAGGAAGAGGTTGGGGGTTCGAATCCCTCCGTGCCTACCAAGCCTTCAGTTTT
>DASRPN010000052.1:0-4674 GCA_035646355.1 Pyrinomonadaceae bacterium
GGCGGTCACGTGCAAGAGACTGAAGCCGTGCCGTCACGAAGGTCAGATAAGTCAACTTCGAAGACGAGCGAAAAGGCGCCGACCAGCGCGGAGGTGCGTCGTATTGAAGAGTTTCGTCAGGCAAAGATCGCTGCCGCAAAAGCTTCATTGCAGGAAGCAAAAACATCGCTTAGCGACGCGCGTGCGAAGGTACAGAGTTTAGACGCAGCGGAGAAAAAAGCGAACGCACAGCTAAAAGAGGCTGAGAAGCAGAAACGCCAGGCCGAATCGCTTATGCAGAAGGCGACAGCCGCCTATGACGATGCTGCTTCACGCGCTAAATCGGCAGAGGCTGAAGCACGCGAGGCGGCGCGAGAGGTTGAAAACGCAAAGCGCAGCGTGGACGAAGCGACTAAGGAACTGGAGTCCCTCCTACGAACATCGCCTCGAAAGTAGCGGCGCCTATTCCCCGGTCGTGAAATCGGTGGTATATCTCTTTCACACTGAAAGGAAGACGGAAATGGACGAACTAATCAAACGCATCACTGAGAAGACAGGTATCTCCGAAGAGCAGGCACGCTCTGCCGTAACAACCGTGTCGAGCTTTTTGAAAGAGAAGTTGCCAAGCCCGATCGCCGGGCAAGTCGATAACGTGTTGAGTGGCGCCGGCGGTATCAGCGACAAGCTGGGTGATGCGGCGGCTAAAGTCGGAGGCCTCTTCGGCAAGGATTAAGGTTTTCGATAGACCAGCGAATAACGCCACAACAAACATCGTCTCACTGTGGCTCCTGACAGGATTTCTTCGGCGAGGGCACGCATCTGCCTGATCGTTGAGTAAGAATCGTGTTTGCCGTGTTGCTCCCAGGCCTTACGAACCTCGGCAGGCGGCTGGAGTCGACCGTTGTGAATCAGCCGCAGACTCGCACTCACACCGAGGGCCACTCCGTCCAGCATCCTTTCAAACAGATTGTTTGATTGAACGAGATCCAATACGACTAAAACACCTCCCGGCTTAAGCGTTTCGCGCATCTTCACGAACAACTGACGCTGCTGGAGGTGATGAAGCGTCGCGATCGAACAGACGAAATCGAAGTGCGAGTGGGGAAAGTTCCACGTCATCGCGTCCGCCAATTGAAACTCCAGATTGCCAAACTGAGCAGACCGCGCGCGGGCAATCCGAATCATCTCGGACGACAGATCCAGGGCGGTAACTCGCGTGCAAACCCTTGCCAGATCGCGCGCGAACGCACCGGTACCACATCCGATCTCCAGCGCGTTTCCACAGTTTGATGGAACATGTTTGAGCAGGGAATTGTGATAGTGGTTGTTGGCAGTCCAGCCTTCCTCGTCGAGACGCGCCAACCGGTCAAAATCTGCTTCAACAGATGACATTATTGATCCATTTCCTTGTTTCAAAATCCACGCCCGTGGTGTTAACTCAGCGAAACCTGCTCGATTCGTTTTCCACCTACAGGAGAGACAACATGAAAAGCGTGACCCGGATACTTTTACTCGCAATTTTGCTGCAAATTACGACCAGCGCAAACGTCCCGGGTCTGGCGCAAACACGAAACGCCGCGCCACGCGCTGCCGCAACGGCGACTCAGTATAAAGAAGAGCTGAAACAATTTGACGATTTCGTCGCCCGCCAGATGCAGCTCGACAAAACGCCGGGGCTCACAATCGGTTTCATGAAATCCGACTTCGTGTGGGTCAAAGGTTACGGGTTTTCCGATCTCGAAAACAAAGTACCCGCCAAGGCTGAGTCGGCATACCGGCTTGCATCCGTCACGAAACCGATGACGGCGATCGCCATTATGCAGCTCGTCGAGAAGAAAAAGATCGACCTCGACGCGGAAGTGCAAACCTACGTTCCCTACTTCCCAAAGAAGCAATGGCCCGTGACGGTGCGGCAGGTTCTCGGTCATCTCGGTGGGATCAGTCACTACAAAAACCCGGTAAACGAACTGCATATCAAGGAGCACAAGTCGACTCGCGAAGCGATCAAGATCTTCGAGGAGTTTGATCTCGTAGCCGAACCCGGCACTCGTTACAACTATTCCAGTTACGGTTACAACCTGCTCGGCGCGATCGTCGAGTCCGCGTCAGGGATGTCATTCGGCGATTACATGAAGCAGAACGTTTGGGGTCCGGCTGGCATGGCTGACACGCGCATGGAAAGTCCGGTTGATGTGATTCCCAATCGCGTGCGTGGTTATCGATTGATGAACGGAGAGGTCAAAAACTCTGAGTTCGTGGATATCAGCAGTCGCTTCGCCGCAGGCGGCACGCGGTCAACCGTCCCGGATTTGCTGAAGTACGCAAAAGCCGTGATGGAAAACCGATTGCTCAGCAACGAGAGCATGCTCACTGCTTCGACTTCGATGTCGACACGCGAAGGACGTCTTACAAATTACGGAATGGGCTGGGACACGACGCCGTTCGGTGGACACTACATCGTGTCTCACTCGGGCGGGCAGCAGGAAACTTCAACACTGCTTTTCATTCTGCCAGCCCGCAAGCTGGCTCTGGCCGTCGGCATGAACTTTGAAAGCTCCGACCCTGGGCCCTATCTGGATCGTCTGTTTCAACTCGTGACGGGCGCGCCTTTCTTTTTGAACCTTTATTCAGGCGATCGTACCAAGTCGACATTGCATGACGCCATCAACAACACCTTCAACTACGGTCTGGCCCATTACGATCATTTCGGCAAACCGATGACGGCGGATCCGGCCGAGCTCGCAAAAGCATTCGCCTACTTCAGCGATTCCATCGACCTCGGCAAGATCAGGGCGAATCCGCAGGAAGCTGCGAAGAAGATTCGGGAAGGTATACATCCCGTAGCCCAGCAAGCGTTCACCAAGGTTGGCTCATACATGGCTGCGAAACTTGCCGAGAAACATGGCCAGGCAAAATTGAGCACTTACACAGCGCTCGGTGGCCTGGCTTTTGTCGAAGATTATCTCGCGCTGGGCGACGCTTCCGTCGCAAAGGATTTTCAGGTTAACGAAGAACTGAAAACAGTCCTTGCGGAAATGGCGAGAGATTGGCGCAGGACCAACACGGAGTATGTCCGCAAGTTAGCGATCAACGGCGGCACAGATCTCGACGAGATCGCAAAAACGCTGCGTGCATTGTTCAAGGGAGCGAGTGTTTACCCGAATGTTGTTAACGGGCTGTTTTTGGTCACGCGTCAGGCCGCTTTTAGCAAGGATCTGCCGCGGGCAATGAAGGCGGGCACTGTGGCGTTTGAATTGTATCCGGAATCCCCGGGTGCAAACTTCGCTTACGGCATGGCGCTGGCATTGACCGGCGATACAGTCGCAGGTCAGGAACGTTTGCGGAAGTCCGCTTCGATCAACCCCGGTGGCCCCGCGAGTGCGAGCGGACTGAACAACGTCGCGTATCAACTGGCTAATTCCGGGATGCTCGATAATGGTCTCGCACTCTTGCGTATCGCCATCGACATACATCCTAAAGAAGCGAATTTGTATGACAGTGCGGGCGAACTTTATTTGCGCAAGGGCGACAAAGTAAAGGGGCTTGAGTTTTATCAGAAAGCTTTGGAGATCGATCCGAACTTCCCGAATGCCGCCGTAGCGCGTGATGTGGTGAAGAAACTGAGTGAGGAGCTTGCGCAGAAGAAGTAATTAAGTGACCTGCTCGGCGGGCCGGATGTGATACAGCTTGACAGAAATACGAATGTAACCCAATGATTCACTCATGAGTTTTGCAACCATCAAAGACGAGATTCCACGGTTGAGTTCCACGGAACGAGCCAGGTTAATTGACCTTCTTTGGGAGAGTCTTGACGAGGCGCGCGTTAAAGAGATAGAGGGGAAATGGGCTGCTGAATCAGAAGCTCGGATTGATGCCGTTGAGCGCGGGGAATTAGAGACCGTCGACGGATCCTCTGCAATTCAGGAGCTTCGGTCGTCCCTGAGGAAATGACGCACTACAGGTTTTACGTCCGCGCTAAGCGAGTTACGCCTGACAATCGAGTACTACGAGGAGCGTGAGAATGGTTTAGGCGACTCGTCTCTCAACGAAATCGAAAACACAATCAAATCGAATTCTTCGGAACCCAAATGCATGGAATCCGCTATCTCAACGAACACGACGCTGCCGAACCCACCGCTTCCCGTTCGGTTTAATCTATAAGATTCGGACTGACAAAATTCTCATAACCTCCGTGATGGACCTACGCCGCGATCCCTCGAAATGGCAAGACTTGTTGTAGGAGACGTACCTCAGCTCCGAGCAGTGCATTCTGAGTAGATTTATGGCGCGCCTTCGCCCGCGGACCATTGGAAGCACAAGCTGTAACCGTCGGGATCAGTAAGGTACAACTGTTTCATCCCGTATGGCGCGACTTTTGGTTCGGTCACGTCGACGCCCTTCGCGCGCAGATGTTGATAGGCAGCGTCAACATCGGGGCAGCTGAAGTACAGGCATGTGTCGCCGTGGGACTTGAGCCACAACGGGTGTGGTTGTGCGGGACGAGAGTCTTGCTCGTAGGCAGTGTTTAGCATCAGATTAGCGTCGTTCAGCCGCAGCAAACCCCAGTCAAAGAAATCGCCTTCGCGTTCCGAACTCTGAACCACTTCAAAACCAAGTACGTCGCGATAGAAACGAACTGACGTCGGCATGTCGAACACTTGCAGCAGCGCACAGACTCCAGTCACTTCAATGGGC
>DASRPN010000053.1:0-35106 GCA_035646355.1 Pyrinomonadaceae bacterium
GCGCAGGAACGGCCAGTTTTGCCGCGTCTCCTCGATCTTTGTAAGATCACATTCAACCACGAGGACCTCTTCATCTGTATCGGAGCCCTTTGCGATGATGCGTCCAAACGGATCGGCGACAAACGACTGGCCCCAGAAGTTCAGCTTACCTTCACGGCCCACGCGATTGACCACCACCACGTATACGCCGTTGGCGATCGCGTGCCCGCGCTGAATCGTTTCCCACGCCGAATGCTGCGCTTCATTCATCGACTGTTCTTCGTCCGGCAACCACCCAATGGCGGTCGGGTAGAAAAGGAATTGCGCGCCACCCAGTGCCGTGAGTCGCGCTGCTTCCGGGAACCACTGGTCCCAACAGACGAGCGTCCCCACCTTTGCATACGATGTGTCGTGCGTTTGAAAACCGAGATCGCCGGGAGTGAAATAAAACTTCTCGTAGTAAAGCGGATCGTCCGGGATGTGCATCTTGCGATACTTCCCAACGATCTTGCCGTTGGTATCGATCATCACGGCGGTGTTGTGATAAACGCCCGCGGCGCGTTTTTCGAAAAGCGAGGCCACGATCACCACGTTTCGTTGCCGCGCCACTTTGCCCAGTGCCTCCGTCGATGGTCCGGGGATCGATTCGGCCAACTTAAACAGTTGGATGTCTTCGGTCTGGCAGAAGTACTGTGAACGAAACAGTTCCTGAAGACAGATGATCTGCCCTCCGCGTCTTGCGGCGTCGTTGATTCCGGCGATCGCCTTCTTCAAGTTTTTCTCAGGCTCCGGCACACAACTCATCTGCACCAGGCCGACCGTGACGGCATCGGCGCGTTTCTTTTTCGGCATGGCCCGCAGTATATCAAAGCATTCGTGCGATCCGTGTTTTGCTCTGGTAAGATGTCCGGTCTTTTTGAGTACCCTTTTGGAAAGAGTAGAGAAATGATCGATTTTGCATTGACGGAAGACCATCAGGCGCTGGTGCAAACGGTGCGCGAGTTTACGCAGAAAGAGGTCGCGCCGCACATCAAGGAGTGGGACGAGAAACAGGAATTTCAGCCTTCGGTTGTGAAAAAAATGGCCGCATTGAATCTGCTCGGTGTGTGTATTCCTGAGGAGTATGGCGGTGCTGGTTTTGATTACATTTCGCTGGGACTCGTATGTGAAGAGCTTGAAGCAGTCGACACTTTCATGCGCGTCATCATGTCAGTGCACACCGGCTTGAATTCGTTGACGCTATACACGTGGGGCACCGAGGAACAGAAGCGAAAGTACCTTGTACCGCAGGCAAAGGGCGAAAAGATCGCGACCTATGGTTTGACCGAACCCGGCGCCGGTTCTGACGTCGTTGGGGCGCGCTCCACAGCGCGTCGCGACGGAAACGAGTGGGTGCTGAACGGCGAGAAGATGTGGATCAGTTTAGCTGACGTGGCCGACAACTTTTTATTCTTCTGCTGGACTGACGAAGAGAAGCGCCGTCGCCGCGATCACACAGGCATGTCATGTTTCATCGTCGAACGAACAATGAAAGGTTTCTCTTCCGGTACGATTCACGGCAAGTTAGGCATTCGCGCCGGCAACACCGGCTACTTCTCGTTGCAGGACGTGCGCGTGCCGCAGGAGAACATGGTCGGCGAAGAGGGCGAAGGATTCAAGATCGCGATGTTCGCGTTGGAGCAGGGACGCTACACCGTCGCTTCGGGCGCAACTGGCGTAATTCGCGCGAGCCGGGATGCGTCAGTGTCGTATGCGAACACGCGCGAGACGTTTGGTACGAAGATCGCGAATCATCAACTGGTGAAGCAGAAGATCGCGGAGATGGAGGCCGATTATCAAATGAGCCACTTGCTATGGCTGCGGGCCGGCCATCTAAAGAACGAAGGCCTGCCAAACGCGAAGGCCACGAGTTTGGCGAAGTGGCAAGCCACGATTCGAAGCGAGAAGGCCGCGTCGATGGCGATCGAAGTTCATGGCGCAAACGGTTATTCAAACGACTACCCGGTGGAACGTTATCTGCGCAACTGCAAGGCCGCAATCATCTACGAGGGCACTCGCGACATTCACACCTTAATGCAGGCCGACTGGGCCCTTGGTCTAAAACATGAGAAGCCGGCGCGACGTACCTTGCCGCCGTGGAAAAAGTAGTCGCGCAGATTCCTCATCTTCAATTCAGTGCGAAACCAGGAAAACGTCCCAGGCCCACCGGCCGATAAACGCGCCGGTGGCATCTTTCACCTTCGCTCGATATCGAAACTGGTTGCCATAGCGATCGACGCGCTTCGAATCCTTGAACTCCAACTCCAGCGCGACAACCTTCAATGACGGTAACGTGTAAAGTTCAGCCGGTTCAGACACGCCGTTGTGGTTCTTGTCCTGCCATAACCGCAGACTGCTAAAGATCGAGTCTTGCTGATCGATCAGACCATCGCCGTTCCCGCCGTTCGCCGTCTTATCAAACTCACCCAGCGCCAGAAACCCGTTCTTGTTAGTTGCCTCCGGTTGTGGCGTGTAATCGCCAAACAGTTCGGCGCCTTTATCTACCAATCCGTTGCCGTTTCGATCGAGCGCAAGCCACGCATCGTCGGAACCGGCGAGCGTCCAACTCAACTTCTCCTTCACGCCATTGCCGTCGAGATCAAATTCAACGCCGGCGGAAGCATCGCTGAGCGAAATTCCATTGCCGGCGATATCAATGACGATTGGCGAGCCCCCGCACTCATTGCAACCAGCACAGGTACATGTGCTGAAATCAAAATCGCCGCCGAACATTAGGCACTTGTTAGCCAAAGTCTTGCTGCAACTCGTACTGGTCGAGGTACAGCAAAACCCGTTGCTGGTGCGCGTTGTGCCGGCGGGACAGGCGCCGTTAAAGAGTGGGGTGGTGCAATTGCTGGGGATCGCGCGAGGAAGATTACACGAGAAATGCTCGGCGTTCGCATCCCGCCAGAGATTGCCTCCCGTTACTGTCACACTGCCAGATGCGACACCCAAATTGAGAGTGACCTGGGCGTTCGAGGCGCATGTCGTTCCAATCAGGCACGACGAGAAAGCTACTCCTGTCGCGGTGGCGCATTGGATCGTCGTCCCGGCGTCACCGGTTCGGTTTTGGGTTGACAGGTCTTTGGTACCGACGTGCGAAAAGAACGGTGTAACGTGGTCCAAGACTCCGCTTTCGAACGTGGCAAAGTCACTAACCACTACGGCGCACCGCTGGAGACCACCGGGCAGTGGCGTGCATGTGCCGGTGAATTCCGCTGTCCCACCATGATCTCCGGACGCGTGTTCGCTGGCGTCAGGGCTGTACCAGAACGTGAGCGGCGTTGAAATTAAGGCTGTACCTCCAGGATTCTCTTCAACAACCACTCCATCATCCGATTCCTCGCCCGAGCCACCGTCATCGCCCATGCCGCCATCATCAATCAACGCTGCAGGTGTCGCCAGTGTCGTCTCAGTGTGTGGGCCAGTCTTTGTCTTGTACGGTGGACGTTTCTCCTGCCAGACGCGGCCAACGCCGTCCACTACCGCGTCCCAAAATTCCGGCGCGCGCATCTCCGCGCCGTTCGTCTTATCGTGAAACAGCGCGAGTGCTCGATACGTGCGGGATCGTCCCTCAAACCGCACCGTCACCTGGTACGACGCGTAGCTGACGATGTCGAAATACTTCTCAGGCTCGAAATGAAAAGCGTCGGCGATGGTCCACTGCGGATCGAAGACTGACGCATATCGCCCGCGCTCCCAGGCAGCAGCGAACGTCGCCTCTTCCGGCCCGTCGTCGAGCGCATGACTGCCGCGTGTGAGAGAAATCACGTCGCCGGACGGCAGGGTGATCAGTCGTGCGTAGGGCTGGCTAAGAATCTCTTCAATACTTCCTGAACGAAAGTCGCCGAGTTCGAAACGCAGACTCGCGTCAGGCCGCCATGCCTTACGCGTAAACTCATTTTCCAGTACTTGCGCAGCAGCGTTGTAGGCTTCGAGCTTCGCGTATGTCTCTCGAATCAATTTCTCCGGTTGAACTGCTGTTGCGTTGACGCCGCAGATAGCGACGCAGATGAAAATCCAATGCAATCGTTTCATGAGGAACTCCTAGTTTTGTAAGGATGTTTGGTTTAACTCGCGCTCAATAATTTTTTGAAACTCGGCAAAGCTGAGCGCGCCTTTTAGCAACTTGCCATTGACGAGGAAGCTCGGCGTACTGTCGATGCGAAAACTCCGCGCCGTCTCGACGTCTCGCACCACCGCGGCGCGAGACTGCTCCGAACTCAGACACGCATTGAACCGCGTCAGTCCGAGACCAAGGTCCGTCGCCACTTGATCAAAAACCGCCGGCGACAAACTTCCGCTCGCAAACAGCGCATCGTGAAACTGCCAGAACCGGTCCTGTTCTCCGGCGCAATATGCCGCGCGCGCGGCAGGCACTGCGTTGCGATGCCCTTCGAGCGGCAGGTGTTTGAACACCAGCCGCACGTCTTTCCCGTAGCTCTCCAGCACTTGCTTCAACGTCGCTTGCACGTCGCGACAGAAGCGACACTCAAAGTCAGAAAACTCGACGATCGTCACCGCCGGTTTCAATGCTCCGCGAGCAGGCGATGCACCATCGTCCAGCGACAAAGCAAACGCCGGCTCGGCAAGTCTCACGGCGATGGCCCACTTCTGTTTGAGCCGCTCGAGCCCTGCGCGGTAGTGCTTCATGCGTGCCTGGTTTTCGAGATCGAGTCGCAGACGCTCGCGCGCTTCGTCCGGACTCATCGAAGCAAAGAACGACGCGTTCTGCGTGAACGCCTCTTCCACCTGAGCGCGCGTGACGTTGATTTCTCCTTGCGTGAGTTGCCGTCGCACTTCGTCAACAGACACACCACTGGCTTTAGCCTCCGTTTCCAGCAGACGCGAGACGATGAGGTTTTCGAGCGCCGCTCGTCTGATCGCGTACAGTTGTTGTTGCAGTGGATAAATGCGGGCGGCGATCGTTTCATCAACCTGCTGCTGCGTGATCGGAACGCCGTTCACAGTCGCGACAACCGTTTCCGGCGTTTGTCCGCGCGCCACAGCGGCGACGACAAAGAACGACAACAAGACACACGCTCCCCGTGAGGTTTCGGACATCATTCATAAACTCCATTTTGTTTTTGTTTCGTGGGGCGAGCGGCACTGTAGACCAGAGCGTGGTCCAGGTCAATTGCCGAAAGCGGCTATTTTGTATCGAAAGTGGCTAATGTTTCTTTGATTTCGCTTTTGGTGCCGCCATTCGCGCGGCGATGCGATACTCGCGCGTCGTCATCCCGCGTCGTTCTTTGAAATCTTTCATCAGGTGGCTTACCGAAACAATCCCGATCGCTTCCGCGATCTCCTTGAGCGAAAGAAACGTCGTCGCCAGCAGGACCTCCGCTTTCCGCAAACGAAGTTCGCGCAGGTACTGGCGCGGACTGGTCCCTGTTTCGTGCTTGAAAAGATGGCGAAAACGAGAAGGCGAAAGGTTTACGAGCGTCGCGAGCGTGTGAGTGTCCCACGCGCGTGAGCTGTCGTTTTCCAGTAGAGAGATAACCAGTTCTATTCTTCGATCCATGTGATGAGGACGTTGAAACGAAGAGAGCGCCTATAATTGCGGCTGAGATTACTTGTTACGCTTTTGTTTGTCCACTACGCCTCTGCTATAAGTATCAGTGCTCCGCACGAAACACGGATTTCAGGACAAACAACTTCCAAATCAGGAGAGCTGAGTAAATGCGTGACGAACTGAGGACTGATCGTGAGCTGTCTCTCGATTTCCTGCGCGTATGTGAGGCGGCGGCAATCGCCGCAGCGCGCACGATGGGCCAGGGCGACCGAAAATACTCCGATCAGGTCGCCGTCGAAGCGATGCGTGAAGTGATGGACACGGTGCCCATGCGCGGGCGCGTCGTGATTGGCGAAGGCGAACGCGACGATGCGCCCATGCTTTACATCGGCGAGGAAGTAGGCGGCGGAATCGGCGCGGGCGAGGAACTGGCGGAGTCGTGTCCGGAGGTAGACATCGCAGTCGACCCGCTCGAAGGTACCAACCTTTGCGCACTCGGCGCCAACAATGCGATCGCCGTGCTGGCAGCGGCCGAACGCGGCGGCCTGCTCAACGCTCCTGATATTTACATGGACAAGATCGTCGTCGGTCCATCGTCACGCGGCGTGGTCGACATCGACGCGCCCGTCAAGGAAAACCTGAAAAACATCGCACGCCGGTTGGGCCGCGACATCGAAGACCTGACAGTCATTGTTCTCGATCGTTCGCGTCATAAGAAACTGATTAACGACGTACGTGCTGCGGGCGCGCGCATTCGCCTGATTTCAGACGGCGATCTGTCCGCGGGTATTTCGGCGGCGGTAGCCGGCACAAACATTCACGCGCTGATTGGCATCGGCGGCGCACCGGAAGGCGTGATCACCGCTGCTGCGATGAAGTGTTTGAACGGCGAGATCCAGGCGCGGCTTGTTTTCGATCCTGACAGATTGGGAGTTGATAAAAACAAGGTGCCTTCAGCAACGGAAGTGCTCGATCGACTCGCAACGATGGGCATCCGCGATCCAAACAAGGTTTACGACACTGACGATCTCGCCCCGGGCAAGAAGATCATCTTCGCCGCAACCGGAGTGACCGATGGTGCGTTATTGAAAGGTGTGCGGTTCTTTGGCTCGGGCAAGCGGACGCACTCGGTAGTGATGACCACCGAGTCGCGGCACATTCGTTTTGTCGACACGTTGCACATCGAAGGCGGCCCGGACACAGTGATCCGCTTCTAAGAACGTAATGGTAAGAGGGATCTGGTTGATCAGCACGATAGTAGTATTTGCGATAGTTTCGCTGATCGTCATTGCTCCGCTAACTGCCGAAACTCACGGTCAACTCGCAACGAGCATCTACGGTGGTTTTGCCGTCGTTTGCCACCAACTCGCGGAACGGTCCTACTTCATCTTTGGACACAAGCTTGCCGTTTGTTCACGCTGCACCGGACTGTACGCCGGTTTCGCGTTGACGTTATTGCTGTATCCACTGTTGCGACCGCTGAGGTCCGTTGATTGGCCGCCACCGGTATGGCTGGTCCTGTCGGCGTTGCCGATGACTATCGACTTTGGTCTAACTTTTCTCGGAATTTGGGAGAACACCCACAGCTCACGACTGCTGACCGGATTGTTGCTCGGCAGTGTCTCGGTTTTCTACGTACTGCCGGGTATAGCAGAACTGAGTTCGAGAAAAACGCGCGAAAAACGGTCCACTTTCACCCTCGCCTCCCCTGAACACATGGCCTCGGCGCCGAGCGATTACAGCGCCCCCGACCGGCGGATCTAGATTTCCCTATCTCGCTCCCATAAGGTAAAATCTGGCGCTTTCATGATTTTGCAGTCCCCAACACCGGCACCAACTCCCTGGCCCAATCCAGTAGGCGACGACCCGTACACCGTCTTTGAACGCTATTTCCACGACGGTGTTTATAAGACCTGGGGCAACATCAGTCCGCTCTACAGACTCGACGCCTTCGACTGGATCATCCTGATCATCTATTTCGCGATTCTCGGGACCCTCGCGGTCTACGGCGCTTATCGCATCAAGCAGGTGATCGACTTCTGGCGCTACCGTCGGTTTGTGCCGGTGCCGGCTGCGCGGTATGCCGAAGCCGACCTGCCACGCATCACGGTCCAGCTTCCCCTCTTCAACGAACTGTACGTCGTCGAGCGTTTGGTGAAAGCGGTCACGGAGATCGACTACCCGAACGACAAGCTCGAGATCCAGGTCCTCGACGACTCAACCGACGAAACAACGAAAGTTGCTGAAGCGGTGGTCGCGAAGTATGCGGCCCAGGGTTTCGACATTCACTACATCCATCGCATGGACCGCACGGGCTTTAAAGCCGGTGCGCTCGAAAACGGAAACAAGACCGCGAAAGGCGACCTGCTCGCAATCTTCGACGCCGACTTTGTACCCAAGCCCGATTGCCTGCGCAAACTCGTCGACTTCTTTACTGATCCGCTCGTGGGCTGCGCGCAGATGCGCTGGTCGCACATCAACGGCCGCTACAACCTGCTGACACGTTTGCAAACGATCATGCTCGACGGCCATTTCGTCGTCGAACAGACCACGCGCAATCGGACTGGTGGTTTTTTCAACTTCAACGGCACGGCCGGCATCTGGCGACGGCAGGCGATCGCATCAAGCGGCGGCTGGCAACACGACACTTTGACCGAAGACACCGATTTGAGTTTTCGCGCGCAGTTGATGGGCTGGAAGTTTGTTTACCTGCTCGACGAAGAAGCGCCCGCGGAGATTCCAGTCGAAATCAACGCTTTCAAGGCGCAACAGCGACGTTGGGCCAAGGGCGTAATGCAGGTCGGTTTGAAACTATATCCACGCATCTGGCTCGCGCCGCTGCCGTTGCGTGTGAAGCTGGAAATGTTCTTCCGTCTGACGGGAAACATCAGTTATCCGTTGATGATCGTGGCGAGCTTCCTGCAATTCCCGCTGTTGCTGGTGCGTTACAACCAACCGTTCTACCACTTGATGATTCTCGATCTCCCGCTATTGTTCTTCTCATCGATCTCGGTGGTGTTGTTTTACGGTTCGGCAGTCTGGTATCTCGACGAAAAGCGAGCGCCGCGCTTGATGCACCTGCCGCTCGTCATGGGATTAGGAATTGGTCTGGCGTTTTCCAACGCGCGTGCCGTGCTCGAAGCGCTCCTGGGTGTGAAGTCGGAATTTGTGCGCACGCCGAAGTATCGCGTTGAAGAAACGAGCGACGCGACGTGGAAGAAAAAGAAGTACAGACGAAAACGCGGTCTGCTACCGCTACTGGAAATCGGTTTCGCGTTCTACTTTCTGTTGGCGATCATTTACTCGTCACGCTTGCACATGTGGGGCACGATTCCGTTCTTACTGCTGTTCTTCTTCGGCTTTGGTTACATGGGCGTGATGAGCCTGCTGCAAACCGCGAGTGGACAGCGTATCGCCGCTCTGTGGCGTCCGCTGAAACCGTCCAATCCTGCTTGATCATTTTCCATTTTTCATTTGGCGCTCGCGTTGGCCCTAACCCGGTAAACCGGCGAAATGAGAAATGAAAAACGACAAAATGGAAAATGGTAAATATTACCTTCCTTCACCTTGCCAACCACCCATCGCTGAACTAGTATCAACCGTCAAATCCAGACGTTATTCAGGCCACGTTTAGTCCGCCAACAAAGGAAGGAAATCATGTTTAGTAAGCCCCCGCGCACATACCGCTTGTGCCTGCTCTTAGTGTGTCTCTTATCAATTTCGATCAGCGCTTTCGGTCAGTCGCAAGCAAACACCGGTAACATTGAAGGACGCGTTACCGATCCGAATGGCGCATCCGTTCCGAATGTGACGGTCACGGCGACAAGTCTTTCGACCGGCCTCGCAAAGAATGCCGCAACAAACGATGAAGGAATCTACCGCATCGTCTTCCTGCCTCCCGGCGCTTACAAAGTGGAGACGAGCGGCGCTCAGGGATTCGTGCCGGCGACGTTTACGAACGTAGTCGTCACGGTCGGCGGCCAAACACCGTTGGACATCCAACTGAGTGTTGGTAATGCGACCGTGGCGATGGTCGACGTTTCCGCTGAAGGCCAGGTGGTCGAGACCACTCGCACGTCCGTCTCCTCGGTGATCAACGAACGCGCGATCGACAACCTGCCGGTGAACGGCCGGAACTTTCTCGACTTCGCGACCCTTACGCCAGGCGTAGTCCGCGATCCGACGCGCCAGGGAGATCTCGCGGTCGGCGGACAAAAGGGAACACTCAACAGCCTCCAAGTCGATGGCGCCGATAACAACAACACCTTCTTTGGCCAGTCATTCGGACGCACGGGCACACGGCCGCCGTATCAGTTCTCGGAAGAATCGGTGCAGGAGTTTCAGGTCAACCAAAACGGGTTCTCGGCTGAGTTCGGGCGATCGGGCGGCGCGGTTATCAACGTCGTTACCAAATCAGGGACCAACGACTGGCATGGCAGCGCGTTTGAATTCTTCCGCGACGAAGCATTGAACTCCAACACGCCGACTCTGACCGCGCGCGGAGCAAAACGTCCGAAGTCGCAGATCAATCAATTCGGCGCCACCATCGGTGGACCAATCAAACGCGATCGCGCGTTCATCTTTTTCGCTTACGACGGGCAGCGATCGAACATTCCCAACGTTGTCGACCCGCCGAACTTCTTCGCGCAACCGGCCAACATTCGCAACCTGCTGGCGCCGAAGATGGATACTTACCAGATCGGACGCGATCAGGACGTCTACATGGTGAAGACAGATATTCGTCTGAATGGTTCGAACCAACTCGTGTTGCGATTCAATCAACAGAACTTCACCGGCAACAACAACGAAAACGGTGGACCACTGAGCGTTGAAGAACACTCCGGGAACAGCGTTGCGAAGACAACCACGTTCTCCGGCTCATTGATATCTACGTTGACGCCGACAGTAATCAACGAGCTTCGCTTTCAGTTTGGCCGCGATCGCGAGCCTGGCGAAGCAAACAGCGCCGTTACGGAAGCGCGAATTAATACCTTGAATGGATTTCTGCAACTGGGAAGAAACAACTTCAGTCCCCGCGAAACCACGATCAAGCGCGTTCAGTTCATCGACGTCGTCAGTCTCACGCACGGAGATCACAATTTGAAATTCGGCGCGGACTTCAATTTCGATCGCATTTTCAATTTCTTCCCTGGCCTGTTTTCGGGTCAGTACACGTTCAACTCGTATGCTGCGTTTGCCGCAAACACTCCTGCGTCTTTCACGCAGAACTTTGCGGGCACAGGCACGTCAGGCCCAGAAACTCACCCGGATCTCAATGAGTATGGCCTGTTTGTGCAAGATGACTGGCGTGTGACTCCGAAGTTCACACTTAACCTCGGGCTTCGTTACGACCTTCAGGATCTTGCGGATCCCCAGGTGCGGAACCCAAGTGCGGCGCTGGCGGTTGCCGGACTCGACACTACTACGCCAGTGCGTGACGCCAACAATTTCGCGCCGCGCTTTGGTTTTAGCTACGCATTTGACGATAAGACAGTCGTGCGCGGAGGGTACGGCATCTTCTTTGGCCGCACGCCGGCGATCATGCTTGGGACTGCCCACTCGCAGAACGGAATACAGGTCACCGGCGTCAGTCTCACTTGTACCGCCGTGCCAAATCCCTGCCTGGTCTATCCGAACATTTTCACGGCTCCGCCGACTTCGGGGGCGTTGAATCCGAGTCTCTACATGTTTGCCAGAGACTTCGCGCAACCGTACGTGCAGCAGGGACGGGTCGGTGTCGAACGCGAGCTGTTTGCGAATACGAGTTTGTCAGTCAACTACCTGTACTTCCGCGGCGTGCACATCGGCCGCACGCGCGACATCAATCTCGGTGCGCCCGTGCCAACTACTGTGACCGATCCGGCGGGCACAACGTTCACGGTGCTGCGTCACCCGCTGATACGCCCGATTCCCGGTTTTGCTCGTATAAATCTGTTTGAGAGCACCGGAGACTCTCGCTACAACGCGCTCGCGACGGAACTGCGGCGACGCTTCACCCGCGGCTTCCAGTTTATCGCTGCGTACACGTTCTCGAACGCAAAGGACAACCGGCCTGACCAGACCATGGTGGTTGTCGGTGCCGATGATGCGAAGGGTTTGCAGAACAATCTCGACATCAACGCCGACTGGGGCCGCAGCGATCTCGACATTCGGCATCGCTTCGTGTTCAGCCCTGTTTATGAAATCGGAACTGTTCAGAATGGCAACGCCTTCGCGCGACACTTGCTCAGCGATTGGACCTTCTCCGGCATCATTACGCTTCAATCGGGGTTTGCGTATTCGGCGTTAATTACCGGAGACGCGAATCGCGATACCAATCCGAGCACCGACCGCGTGCCCGGCACGGAACGAAATGGTTTCACCACGCCGAGCGTTTACATTTTCGACGCCCGCGTCACGAAGACGTTCAAGTTTGGCGAGAGCTACAGCTTGAGTATTCTTGGTGAAGCATTCAATCTGTTTAATCGATCGAATTTGGCGACGGTGAATACGGGCCGTTATGGAATCGCGAGCAATTCAGCAGTAGTGTTGACGAATCCGGCGGTGTCGGCGCCGTTTGGTGGGCCACGAACATTTCTCGGCGAACGCCAGATTCAGTTAGGTTTGCGGTTCAGGTTTTAACCACAAAAGGCACACAAGGTTAGACACAAAAAGGCACAAAAAAGAAAGGCTTATCTTTCGAGGGAGGCGCGGTCCCACTTAGCGAGGTTCGCGCCTGCCTCGTAAGTGCTTTCCAAAAACTCCATCAGAGCCTCGTCGGCGTTTGGCGCCGTTCGCACGTCGTCGTAGTACATCAAGAACTCAGAGAGGTCGTTACTCCAAAACGCTTTGTTTGGGCGGAGCGCTGCTGCGTTCAAACCTTCCGGCGCAGGTGCGGTGTACGAGTAGAACGCGGGTTTGCCAAGTGGTCCATGTCCGGGCCACCAGCCGTGACTGATTACTTCGTGTGAGTAAGCCTCGCGGGTGATCGCGTCGGCATCGGGCCGTGGTGGCGCTGGTCTGCCTGAGAAACGCGTTACGGCCAAATCGAAACTGCCCCAGAAGAAGTGCACGGGACTGCTCTTACCGATGAACCGGCCGCGAAACTCTTCCATCACTTTGTACGACGCCCGCAAGACTTCCCAGCACCTTCGCGCATATTCTGGATCGTACGACTTATGCTGATCGTCCTGATCGAACGGGATCGGATCCGGAATCTCCACCGGCATCTTCCAGATGTGAACTTCGAGACCGAGATGCCGCAGCATCTCCATCGTTTTCGCGTAGAAAGTTGCGACTGACATGGGTTCCAAACGGATAAAGGCGATCTTTCCGGCGCTGCTTTTGGTCACGAGTTGGTGCTCGATGAAGTCAAACTCCATCTCGAAAAACTTGTCGCCATGCGGCATCGCGGTGGTCGTGAGACCGCGTGCCGAGACGTAAAGCGGCACGTTCCACCAGTGGTTAACGAGCGGTGTTTGGGCCAGGCGAATCTTGCCGACGACCTGCGTCCACATGTGCAGCGTGGCACACGTGTCCTTCCATTCTTCGAGCGGGAGTGATGGCCATGTCATAATGCGAGAGCTTACCCCCGAACCACTAAGTCTTCAATCCGTGAAAACACGGGAAAACGCGGATAGAGGTCTGCGATGAAAAGGTTTGACTATAAGGTAATAGCATTCTTCGTCGTTTTCACGGTCGCGCTGACTATAGGCGTAATTGCCTTCTGGGAAGTCGCACTTCGTCCGCCATTCTTTGCCTGGGTTGACGCGCGTTATCCCGGTCAGGCCAACGAGCAGCGACGTTGGAATATCAAACAGCGAACGGAACACGTTGTTATATCGATCCTGGTCGATGCCCTCGTGGTAACACTGCTGCTCCGCATCGTGCACCGGCAACAACATCAATTACGCGCCAGCGAAGAGCGTTACCGCGCGTTGTTTGAACAAGCGAAAGACGGAATCGGAGTGGTGCGGCTGTCGGACTACCGTTTAATCGAAGCCAACAACAGAGTTTGCGAGATTCTTGGTCTTCGGCAACAGGACTGTATCCAGCGAGACGTACGCGAGCTCCTTCAGAACAAACCAAACGGGCACCCCAAAGTTCCGATGCTCGCCGGTCACGCTTCAGGCGAAATCGAGTTGACGGTCCAAACTGCACAGGGCCAATCGCGTCCAGTTGCAGTTTCATTTACGCCGCTAACGGCCGATGGCGAGGAAGTCATGATCCTGTCCCTCCGAGATCTATCGGTTCGTAAGAAACTTGAAGCCGAGCGCGAGGAGATGCAACACCAGCTTTACCAGACTTCAAAGATGGCTTCCATTGGCGAACTTTCCGCGGGCGTTGCTCATGAGATCAACAATCCGCTCAACGGCGTGATCAATTTCGCTCAACTTCTCAAGGATGAGGAAACGCCGCGCGGTGATTTCGAAAAACAGATGATTGACGGGATTATCGACGAAGGCCAACGCATCGCACAAATTGTCCGAGGCCTGCTGATGTTTGCGTCAGCGGAAAGTCACGAGCTCGAACACGTGCACTTTGCAGACTCGATCAAAACGTCGATTGCTTTGTTTGGCCGGCAGTTTGAAAAAGAAGGCATCACTTTGGAGATTGACCTCGAGCCGGGTCTGCCGATGGTGCGGGCTGATGGATCACGCCTGCGGCAGGTAGTGGTCAACATGATCAGCAACGCTTATCACGCCCTTAAAGCGAAGCGAGCGAAGACCGCCGAGTCCGAGGAACGCAAACTATTCAGAATTTCCGCGCGCCGTGTTGGTGAGGGGCGTCTAGTGCGCGTGGAGTTTTATGACAACGGCGTTGGGATCAAACGTGAAGATCTGCACAAAGTTTTCGATCCGTTTTTCACAACGCGCCGCGAAACGGGAGGAACCGGCCTCGGATTGAGTGTCAGCTTCGGAATCGTTCGCGACTTCGGCGGCACGATCAATGTCGAAAGCGAGGAAGGAAAGTTTACGCGTTTCATCATTGAGCTTTCCGCAATTCAGGAGTGGGAGGCTCAATACGTTTGATGCCTAGCGTTCTGTTGGTCGACGACGAGCCCAGTATTCGCCTGACAATGGGAGAGTTCCTGAAGCGGGCGGGTTACAACGTCTTAACAGCCGCGGACTACAACAGCGCCGAGGCGCTTTTTTCTGAGAATTTCGACGTCGCCGTCATCGACGTCAATTTGCCAGGCAGGAGCGGCATTCAGTTATTGCAGAAACTGTTCAACGCCGCGGTGTATGTTCCCGTCATCATGATCACGGGAGAACCTAACCTGTCGGTCATACCGGAGATCGTCCGCGCCGGTGCTTACGATTTCATCGCGAAACCGATCGTCAAAGACGTGCTGCTCAATGCAGTCGGACGCGCAGCGGAGAAGAAGCGGCTGACGGACGAGAAGCGCAGGCTCGAACTTGAGATAAAAAGGTACGCCGAAGAACTGGAGGCACGTGTGGATGAGCGCACGGCCGAATTGATCGAAACGCATAAACGGCTCGTGACGCAGGAACGCATCGCCGCCCTCGGGCGCGCGGCGGCGCAGGTAGCACACGAGGTCAAGAATCCGCTCGCCGGGTTGCTGCTTTACTCGCTCCATCTTAAAGGTAAAGCCACGAACTTTTCGGAAAGCGAAATCTATCTTGTCGACAAGATTGTCGAAACCATCAATCACCTTAACAATCGTGTGGAGCAGATCCTTGGGTTCGCGCGCCCGGTAAGTCTGGCCTTGAGGTCCGTAAACTTGAATGACATGGTTAACGACGTTCTCGAACTGCTGCGTCCGCAGTTAACGGCGAACAACGTCGAGGTGCATCTCGCGACGGACCATCAGGCAGCTAACGGAATGTTCGACGAATCTTCGATGCGCGGAGCGTTGATGAATCTCATCCTGAATGCAATCGAGGCGATGCCCAATGGCGGCAGCTTAAGTGTCACGATCGGCCGCAGCGATAACGAACTTAGACTCAAAATCAAAGATTCCGGTCGCGGAATGGGCGAGGAAGAAGCGAAGAAAATTTTTGAACCTTTTTACACCACTAAGACGCAGGGTCTTGGCCTCGGTATGCCGTACGCTAAAAAGGTCATCGAACAGCACGCCGGCACGATCTCGTTTAACAGCAAGCTCGGCGAGGGCACAACGGTAGCCATCTCAATGCCCACACAAACGGAGGTGGCGAATGTCTCGTAGCCGCATTTTCGTGATCGACGACGAGCCGAGCGTCACTGATGCCCTCCGGCTTGTCTTAGCGGAACTGGGCCATCACGTTGACTCCGCCAAATCCGGCGCCGAGGCGAAAGAGTTCTTAAAAGGCGCTCCGTACGATCTGGTGTTCACCGATCTGCGACTGCCGGACGCCAGCGGCATCGATCTGCTCGCATTGATAAAAAGCGACACGCCAAACACGGAAGTGATTCTGATGACGGCCCACGGGTCGGTTGACATCACAATCCAGGCGATCAAACGTGGCGCTTTCTACTATATCGAGAAACCATTTACGCCTCAGCAAGTCACGGCCCTCGTCGAACGCGCGCTGCAATTCGAGGCCATTAAACGCGAAAACCGTAATCTGAAGAGTGCGCTGCGAACAGACGGCGACGACTTCGGCATCATCGGCCGTCACCCGAAGATGCAGCAGATTCACAATGTTATTCGTACGGCTGCGCCGTCGGATGCGTCGGTGTTGATCGAAGGAGAGTCAGGTACTGGCAAGGAGTTGATTGCGGCGGCGTTCCATTTTCAGAGTCCGCGCGCCGACTTTCCTTTCACGCGCATCAACTGCGCAGCCATCCCGCACGAACTCATCGAATCTGAATTGTTCGGATATCGAAAAGGCGCATTCACCGGCGCAGATCGCGACAAACGAGGGCTGATTGAAGCAACAGCGGGCGGCACGTTGTTGCTGGACGAGATCGCCGAGATGCCCAGTCACCTGCAAACGAAGCTTCTGCGCGTACTACAGGAGCGAAAACTTCGTCGACTCGGCGACGAACAGGAGATCAGCGTCGATTTTCGGCTCGTCTCATCGACGAATCGTGACACCGCGCAGATGATTCGAGAAGGAGCGCTGCGCAACGATCTTTACTTCCGTATCAGCACGATAAAAATAAAGTCACCGCCGCTCCGCGAGCGACTGGACGACATACCGCTGCTTGCCAACCGATTTCTCCAGCACTACGCGGAAAAGTACAAAAAGCGAATTCGCGAGATTTCGTCACCTGCGTTTGCTTTGTTGCTGCGTTACGACTGGCCGGGCAATGTTCGAGAACTCGAAAGCGTGATTGAACACGCGGTGCTCTTTGCGACTGAAGATAAATTATCGCCTGAGTCGTTACCGGAACATCTCCACCATTCTCAGCCGCTCGAGTTTCGTTGCCTAATTCCGCCGTATTTCACGATGGAAGACATCGAACGCGAAGCGATCGCGCAGACGCTCGAACGCACGGGTGGGAACGTTAAGCGAACCGCGGAGATTCTTAACTACCACCGTCCGAGGCTATATCGAAAGATGAAAAGCTTTGGATTGCGTAGCGGCGCCGACAGCGAGAGCCAAACAGAGTAGGCGTTCCCGCAAAGGCGCAAAGACGCAAGGCAATCCCAAAAGTATGATCATGTTTGGTCTATAACGTTTTTGTCTCGCCTCTTCCTTTGCGACTTTGCGACTTTGCGGGAAACTGCTTACGTTGACGCGATCGTGTTCCGTGATGGAACACTCTCACACCCAACAATCCAACTTGGAACACCGGTGCATTCTTCCTCAGCCACAAACTTCAAACTGATCTACAGGCACAGCGGTTGCACAGGCGAGATTTCATTCCGTTGAGTGGTCGCGTGCACGCGTCCTCCTCTGATGAACTTCCGATGAAGCCTCGCCACCACGTTTGGTAGGTCCGCGCGGCGCGAACAACTCAAACACATACTTTCTTACGTGGTTTCAACGAGGAAAATTCTATGAATATTAGAAATGCTTTGCGGCAATGGCAGTCGCTGTTCGCCTTTGGCTGCGCCGCAGTAGTCATGGCTGTCGCCGCGTCGGGTGCGCATGCTCAAACGCCACCAACGACGTGCGAGCGGACGGTCAAGGCAGAAGTGGTCGCGTTCGACCAGGCCTTGATTTACAACCGTCTCGGCGTGATCAACCCCGCGGGTATGATCTACGCGCTCAAGCGTGACGTCGTCGCCATCGATTCGTCGAAGGGCCTGGTCGCCGGCAACGTTCAACTGCGTCCCGGTAAGCGGCCGCGCCCGATCGCCCTCCGCATGAACGTCGGAGATTGTCTCCAAATCAACTTTACAAACCTTCTAGCACCCGACCCGGCCGATGTTAATTCGTTTGCCGCGAATAACGCTCCCGCGACGCGTACTGCGTCAGCGCACGTGATGGGTTTGAGTCTCGTCGGCTCGATCGCCTCCGACGGCTCAAACGTCGGACAGAACCCCAGCAGCCTGGTTAACCCGGGTGCATCGGCCACTTACACCTACCTCGCACAGCGCGAAGGCAGTCACTTGCTTTATTCGACGGCCGCCACGACCGGCGGTGAAGGCGATGGCGGATCGTTGGCGATGGGCCTCTTCGGCTCGGTCAACGTTCAGGTGAAGACCGCCGAGTGGTATCGCTCGCAGTTAACTGCGGAAGAGCTGGCGATGGCCACCGCGAAGAACGCGGACGGCACGCCGCAGAAGACTGCAGCCGGGCATCCGATTCTCAATTACGACGCCGTGTATCCCACGGGACATCCCCGCGCGGGTCAACCCATCGTGAAGATGCTCGATGCAAACAACAACATCGTGCACTCGGATCTGAACGCTGTGATCACTGGTCCAAACAAGGGCCGCTTTCCGGCGGGCACATATCGCCCAAATGCCGTGGAACCTGATCGCGATCAACCGTTCCGCGAGTTTACTGTCGTCTATCACGACGAAATCAAAGCAATTCAGGCATTCCCGCAGTTTGAAGATCCAGTACTTTCGCACACGCTCTACAGTGTGAAAGACGGCTTCGCCATCAACTATGGCACCGGCGGTATCGGCGCGGAAATCCTCGCCAACCGTCTCGGCGTCGGCCCGATGGCCAACTGTACCGAATGTAAATATGAAGACTTCTTCCTGTCGGCCTGGGCCGTAGGCGACCCGGCGCAGATCGTTGACGTTCCGGCCAACACGAAGGACGGCAGCGGCAACTTGATCACGGGCGCGAAAGCGACGAAGGTCTTGTTTCCGGACGATCCGTCGAACGTGCACCACAGCTATCTCAACGATCACGTAAAGATGCGCGTGGTCCATGCTGGTCCAAAAGAACATCACATTCACCACTTGCACGCGCACCAGTGGTTGAACACGCCTGACAGCGACAACTCGAGCTATCTCGATAGTCAGGCAATGGGACCCGGGTTTTCATTCACTACCGAGATTGCGCACGGTGGCTCCGGCAACCGGAACAAGACGCCGGGCGACTCGATCTTCCACTGCCACTTCTACCCGCACTTCGCACAGGGTATGTGGGAATTGTGGCGCACACACGATGTTTTTGAAGAAGGCACACAGCTCGACGGCGATGGCCGTCCGGCCGATGGCGCGCGTGCGTTGCCTGACGGCGAGATCGTGAAGGGCACTCCGATTCCCGCAATCGTGCCGTTACCGACGATCGCGATGCCGCCGATGCCAACTGCCCAGTTCAAGGGCTATCCGTTCTACATTCCGGGCGTCGCCGGACACCGTCCGCCACACCCGCCGCTCGACACGATCGACGACGGTGGTCTGCCACGTCACATCATCGTTGGAGGTGAGGCCGAAAGCGTCGAAACGCGTCTCGATTTCAACAAGGAGATCCTTGTCGCCGAAGCGAAAGCGCTTCCGGAGACGGGAACACCCGAAGAAGTCGCGGCGATGAACTTCCACGCACAGAAGAACGTATCGACGTTCCGTCCAGACGGTACGGCCGCGAGCTTCGTGTTGAATGGTCTGCCGCCGAAACCAGGTGCGCCGTTCGCTGATCCATGTCGCGACGACGCTGGCAATGCTATTGGTCGTCCGCGCTTGTACAAAGGCGCTGCGATTCAGCTTGACCTCAAGTTGAACAAAGCAGGCTGGCACTTCCCGCAGTCGCGCATTCTGACGCTGTGGGGAGATGTTGCGCCGACTTTATCCGGCGCGCGTGCTCCGGAGCCGCTGTTCTTCCGCGCTAACACCAACGACTGTATTACGTTCCAGCACACAAACCTGGCCCCGCACATCTACGAACTCGACGACTTCCAGGTGCGCACGCCGACCGACATCATGGGTCAGCACATTCACCTCGTGAAATTTGACGTGACCTCGTCAGACGGCGCGGGCAATGGTTTCAACTATGAAGACGGCACGTTTGCGCCGGGCGAAGTGCTCGAACGCATTCACGCCATCAACGCCGCAGGCGGTTTGCAAGCCTTCAACAGCACCAACAAGACCACGCTTGAAGCCAAGCCGCATCCGTTCTTCGGTACGCTCGGAGCACAGACAACCGTCCAGCGCTGGTTCGCTGATCCGACGTTGAACCTCGCGGGCAAAGACCGAACGCTTGGCACGGTCTTCTCCCACGATCACTTTGGACCTTCCACGCACCAGCAAGCAGGCCTCTATTCAGGTCTCGTGACGGAGCCTGAAGGTTCCATTTGGAAACACAACGAAACCGGCGAAGTGCTCGGTGGACGCTTCGATGGTGGTCCAACGACGTGGCAAGCCGTCATTCAGACGCAGAACACGGCGGACAGCTATCGCGAGTTCCTGCTCGAGTTCGCCGACTATACACTCGCTTACAAAGCAGGGGGCGGCGTCAACGGTGCGGGTCATCCGATTCCCGATCCGGATAACGCGATTAACCCGCCGGCGAGAGAAGAAGCGGCGCTTCCGATCAACATCAAGAAAGCGGAAGAATGTCCCGGTGGCGTGCCGCTTCCGTGTCCTGAAGCAGTTTCAGCTGCTGACCCAGGCACCATGACGGTCAACTATCGCAACGAGCCTGTCGCACTGCGCGCACAGGATCCTTCGAACAATCAGCAGGCGGCGGGTGACGCCGGCGACCTGTCGAACATTTATCGATCAGACGTAACGCGAGCTAATCCGGATCTGAACGTTCAACCGAATTTCTACCCGGCGCTGACCGGTGGTCTTCAGGGCGGCGATCCGTTCACTCCGATGATGCGCGCCTATGAGGCTGACAGGGTGCAAATCCGCATTCTTGTCGGTGCTCACGAAGAGAGTCACAACTTCAACATCCACGGTCAGAAGTGGCTCTACGAGCGCAGCGATCCGAATTCGGGTTACCGCAATTCGCAGTCGATGGGCATCTCCGAGCACTTCGAATTCGAGCTGCCGGGTATTGCGGCGATCAAGGGCGGTGTTCCGTTTGTCGATTACCTCTATCAGCCGGGTGGATCCGTGGATAACCAGTGGAACGGCACATGGGGTCTGCTCCGCGCTTACCGCGGCGCCGAAGGCCTCCAGCCAGACCTGCAACTGCTGCCGAACAATCCGACCGGCTCGCAGAAGGCTGCAACAAATAAGAGAGACTTCAACGGCACCTGTCCCGCGGCTGCACCAAGCCGCAAATTCAGCGTGACCGCCGTCGCCGCGAAAGACGCGCTGGCTGGCGGTACGCTCGTTTACAACAACCGAACGAACCAGGGCGGCATACTGCATGACCCAACCGCGATTCTGTATGTCCGCACGAACGACATCGATGCCGGAACCGGGAAACTCAAAGCCAACGTGCCGGTCGAGCCGCTCGTGCTGAGAGCTAATGCCGGCGACTGCATTGAAGTAACGTTGTTCAATAAATTGCCCAACGAAGTTCCTGACCTTCCTGGCTGGAACACGTTGCCGATGATCATTGAAAACTTCAACGCGAACCAGGTGAAGCCGTCCAATCAGGTCGGTCTCCACCCGCAACTCGTCGCTTACGATGTGGTATCAAGCGACGGCGCCAACGTTGGCTTCAACGTAGTGGGTAACCCCGAATCGTACACTCCCGACGGGCGTCAAACCGCCAAGCCGGGCGAGTCCGTGAAGTACAAGTGGTACGCGGGCGACATCCGCATGAACGGTACGACGAAGGTTGCAACACCGATTGAGTTTGGTGCGACCAACTTGATCTCATCTGACCCGATCAAGCACTCGAACAAGGGCGCAATCGGCTCGCTGATCATCGAGCCGCAGGGTTCGACCTGGATAGAAGACGCGAACTCGCGTGCGCAGGCGACGGTCAGCAAGACCGACGGCACCACGTTCCGGGAATTGGTGCTCCAGTTCCAGACCGACATCAACCTGCGACGCGGTAACTTGCAAGGTGATGCGGCCGCAGTGCCGAACGTGGCGGGAGAAGAGGATCCGGAGGACTCCGGTCAGAAGGCCCTCAACTATCGCACGGAACCGATGTGGAAGCGGTTGGGCTATGAGCCGGATCTGCCGCTCGAGCAGACTCGTGAGTTCGATTACACGAACTCGCTCTCGAACGCACAGGTTGGCGGCGACCCAGTAACTCCTGTGTTCACGGCCAAGGCCGGAACGCCGGTTCGTTTCCGCGTGCTTAATTCAAATGGTCACGCGCGTAACAATGTGTTCCAGGTTCACGGGCACATCTGGCAGCAGGAGCCTTACGTCAACAACTCGACCAAGATTGGCAACAATCCGCTCTCCGAGTGGAAAGGAGCTCAACAAGGTCACGGTGCGTCGAATCATATGGACGCTGTTCCTGTGAACGGCGCTGGTGGTGCGCGGGGTGTGACGGGTGATTACCTGTATCGCACGCAGTCGTCCTTCCAGTTCGACAACGGACTGTGGGGCATCTTCCGCGTAACACCGTAGTGAACGGAGACACGGATGACACGGAGAAATCTGTGTCATCCGTGTTTGTGATCCATGCTGGAGCACTCCAGCGTCCATTGTTCCACCACGGAACACCTCTTTTTTCCATTTACGGATATTTGAACAGAAACAGCAAAGGCACAGTGGTTGCTCAAGGAGAGTGCGCCTCAACTGCGCTATCAACTCAAAAAAGATGAAGGGAATAATGATGAAGAAAATCTCGTTCGCCACTATCGCATTCGCTCTCGCCATGCTTGTCGCCGTACCTGTGGCGCTGGCGACGACAGTCAGCGAAGTGCAATCCATGATCACACAACTCAAAGGTAAAGTTCAGATTATTGTCATCAACGGCAAGCAGGCCGAGACGAAGGACCGTCCGGGTCTTCTCGGTCAACTCGATGGCGTTGCCTTAACGCTCGACCAGGGAAAATTCTGCGATTCCGTCACGAAGGTCAAAGACTTCCAGAAAAAAGTCAACGCAATGATTTCCGCTGACAACAAGATCAATCAGGATCCGACTGTAGGCGTAACCGCTCAGGAGCTTGTAACTGACGGCGACGCGATCATCACGGCCTTGAACGAGCTCTCCACGCAGAGCAAAGGCTCCGCCTGCGCGTTCTAACACGACTGTAAAACTGCGAATGCGGCCTGCCTTGTGGCCTCGCCTGCCACCTGTAACACAGGTTGGCCGCTATCGCTCTGTCAATACGTTGCTCTCCCAAGAGCACTCAACGATGAAGAAAAACTATGACCCCGAATTCTCTCGAATCATCGAAAACGACGTACCAAACAACTGATCTCACACTAACCAGCTTCCTTCGTTGCCGCGGCTTTGCCATTGAAAACATCAGACAGAACAACGGTCGCACACTCTTTATTTTTCACGAGTCGCCGGAGCTGCGCACTGCGATTCTCGAGTTCGCAAACGATGCTGTCGTTGCGGTCAGATCGTTTTGCAGCACGATGCGCGACCTGAAGGCGATTACGCGCGTATTGATATTTTTCTTTGCCGCAGCCCTAAGTGTTACGCCTTCATCGGCCCAGAATAAGTCGGCCACACAGAAGATCGAACGCGAAGGCCTTGAGGTCGAATTCACGATTGAGCCAGTAGAAGAAAAAGGAAGAACTTCCGAGCTGATGGAGGGCAAAGAAGCGATCGTTCGCTTCAAGATCCAGGACAAAGCGACGAAGACGCCACTCTCTGGAGTCAAACCGGCCGTCTGGTTATCACAACGTGGAGAGAATCTGGCCGATGAGAAGGTGTGTCGCGAAAAGGTCCAATCGTTTCTTCAGGGCAGTCTGCGTTCGCGCCCTGACGTCGATCTCAACGCCTATTACCTCCTCGCACTCAACGAAGAATCCAACATCTCTGTAATCGACCCGCTGCTTGGTTTCGGCTCCAGCAAACTACTGACGCTCGTCATGCTCAAGAGTCCCGGCGAAGACTGGGCGCAGAAGATTAGTGACGAGAAACTTTTCGTCAGCATGCCTGGTGCAAACCAGGTCGCCGTGGTCGACACCAGCATGTGGAAGATCGTGGCCAGTATCGAAGCCGGTCTGAAGCCGGTTCGTGTTCGCTTGCAACCCGATCAGCGATACCTGTGGGTCGGGAACGACGCGGCGGCGCCCGACAAACAGAGCGGCGTAACTGTGATCGACACGACGACATTGAAAGTCGTGGCCCAGATCGCAACCGGAAACGGCCATCACGAGATCGATTTCAGCAACGACAACCGGTTCGCGTTCGTCACGAATGAGACAGACGGCACGCTCTCGGTAATCGACGTTCAGAAACTCGCGAAGGTCAAAGATCTGAAGACGGGTGCCCCAGCAACGTCAGTCGCAACTTCGTCAATCGGCAATGCGCTCTACGTCGTGAATGAAACCGACGGAAGTATCGCGGTGGTAGATACACGCAGCCAGCAGATTGCCACGCGGATACAAACGAAACCGGGAATCACAAACGTGCGTTTTGCGCCCGGCGGTCGTTGGGGATTCGTTCCGAACCCGAAAGAGAACGTCGTGTACGTGTTCGATGCCTCGACAAATCGTCTTGCGCATACGATCACCGTCGACAAAGGACCCGATCAAGTCGCGTTCACCGGCGCATTTGCCTACCTGCGCTCCACTGGTTCGACTGAGGTTAGCATGGTCCGTCTGAGCACGTTGACGGGCCAACCCGATGTCACGAAGTTTCCCGGCGGACAGATTGCTCCTGAAGAAGCGTCGGTCGAGGCGAGCGCAGATGTGATAGTTCCTGCACCCGAAGGAAACTCGGTGCTGCTCGCAAATCCCGCTGACCGAGTCATCTATTACTACTCCGAAGGCATGGCCGCTCCGATGGGTAGTTTTCAGAACTACCGTCGCAAACCTCGCGCTTTGATGGTGGTCGATCGCTCGTTGCGCGAAGTCACGTCGGGCGTTTACTCGACGACGACGAAGTTGCCGAAGAGCGGCAACTACGACGTCGCGTTTCTGCTCGACTCGCCCCGCATCACGCACTGCTTTACGGCCGAGGCAAAGTCGAATCCGGATGTGCCGCGCGAAAAAAGAGTCGCGATTCAGATCGAGTACCTGAACAAGGACAACAAGCTTAACGTCGCAGAGGATTACAAGCTGCGATTCAAACTCATCGACAGCACGACGCTCAAAGCGAAGAGCGATCTGAAGGATGTGCGTGTGTTGACGTTACTGTCGTCCGGTATCTGGCAGAAGCGCGACTTCGCGCGTTCAGTGGGCAACGGCGTCTACGAGCTCGACATAAAAGTTCCGCAGACGGGTTCGTATTTCATCTTTGTCGAGAGCAGATCGCAGGGAGTGTCGTTCCGGCAATTGCCATCCATGACGTTACAAACGAGGAGTTAAAGATGCATTCAAAAATAATATTCGTGCTTCTGCTTTGCGTGCTGGGTTCGGTGGCCGCGCAGGCGCAACACCAACACCCCAAGACTCCGTCGCACGGTGCTCACGGCGCACACAACGATAACGATGTGGATACGCCAGTTTCGAAAATGAACATTCCGGACGTCGAACTGCTAGATCAAAACGGAAAGAAAGTTCACTTCTACACGGATCTTGTTAAGGGTCAAACAGTCGTTATTAATTTCATCTTTACAACTTGCACGACGATCTGTCCGCCGCTCGGCGCAACCTTCGCACGCGTTCAAAAGGAACTGGGCGACAGAGCGGGACGCGACGTTAGTTTCATCTCGATCAGCGTCGATCCCGCGACCGACACCCCTGAACGGCTCAAAGCCTGGGGTGCGAAGTTTCACGCGGGTGACGGGTGGACCTTCGTCACCGGAAATAAACCGCAACTTGATGAACTGCTGCGCGCTTTAGGCGCGTCGACCGCACGTCGCGAAGATCATTCGCCGACGATATTGATCGGCAACGACGCGCGCGGCACCTGGACGCGAACTTACGGGCTGGCGAAGTCAAGCCAGTTGGTCCAAATCATCAACGACGTCGCAGCAGGCAAGAGCATGATCCCCGCGGAGGTATCAAAGTAATGAAACGACAAGTTTTCACAATTCTCATACTGTTGGTTGCCGTTCTCACGACGGCACAGATCTGCCTGGCCCAAGGGAATACCGCGGGTCAGACGCAGGCTGCGGCAACGGCGCCGGCCCAGAATGCGTCGAGTGCGAAGCCGACGCAGGCGGCGCCCCCGCAGCCTCATGATCACTCGCACATGAACAAGACTTCGGCACAGCCTTCGCCGGCGGAGAAGTATTTCACCGACGTCGAACTGCTCGATCAGGATGGGAAGAAAGTGCGCTTCTATTCAGACGTGCTCAAAGGCAAGACCGTGATCGTCAACGCCTTCTTCACCTCCTGCACGTCGGTCTGTCCGCCGATGAATCGCAACATGGAGAAGATTCAGCAAGCGCTGGGCGACCGCGTCGGCCGCGACGTGTTTCTCGTTTCGCTCACGGTCGATCCTGAAGTCGACACGCCGACGCGCATGAAAGAGTACGCGAAGAAGTTTCACGCCGGTCGCGGTTGGATTTTTTTGACCGGAAAGAAAGAGAACCTTGACTGGGCGCTCTACAAACTCGGCCAGTACGTCGAGAACAAAGACGATCACAAAACGATCTTCATAATCGGCAACGAGCCGACCGGGTTGTGGAAGAAAGCGTTTGGCATGGCGAACGTCGTTGAGCTGGTCCAGGTGGTCGAGAGCGTCGTCAACGATAAAGGCGAAGTTACAAAATCGAAATGAAGTTCCGCGTTTTTCTTTTCATCAGCATTCTGCTGGCCGGTTCCGTTGCGTACGCTCAATTAACTGAGAGCGAGCGCCGCGGGAAGGCGATCTACCTGCGGGGCGATAGCCCGTCCGGCAAAAAGATGACGGCGATGCTTGGCGACACGGACGTGCCTCCGTCGACAATGACGTGCGGCGGCTGTCACGGTTTGCGCGGCGAGGGCAAAACCGAGGGCGGCGTGTCTGCCGGGAACCTGACGTGGTCTAACCTCGTGAAGTCTTATGGTCACACGCATGCGAGCGGGCGTAAGCACGGAGCGTTTGATGAAAAGCTGTTTACACGATCGCTGGTCCAGGGACTGGATCCGGCGGGGAACGAATTGCTGGTGGCGATGCCGCGTTTCGAGATGGCGCCTGAAGACATTGCCGATTTGGTCGCATACCTCAAACGCATAGAAGCGGATCGCGATCCCGGTCTGACAGAAACAACGATCAAGGTCGCGACGATCCTGCCGAAAGAGGGTGCGCTTGCGGAGACCGGCACGGCAATGAAAGACGTGCTGACAGCCTATTTCGCGAACATCAACGACAAAGGCGGCATCTACAACCGTCGCCTCGAGTTGCAAACGATCGACGCCGGACCGGATGCCGCGACTACAGCAGCGCACGCAAGAAAATCGATTGAGAATGGTGAAATTTTTGCGCTCGTGAGTGGATTGAGCGCGGGCGCCGATAAGGAGCTTGCTGCGTTGACGCGCGAGGCAGAAATGCCTTTCGTCGGAGCGGCGACACTGTTGACGCAAACGAGTGTGCGCGAGAATCGCAGTCTATTTCACTTGTTGCCCGGCGCTGGTCCACAGGCACGTGCCCTCGTGGACTTTGCAGCGCGTAATCCGGAACTGAAAAAGTCGCGACTCGCGATCGTTTACAGTGAGCATGAGCTAGCTCTTGCAGCAGCGGACGCCCTCGAGGATCAGGCCCGTAAGCTCGGCTGGAGTTCAATCACTAAGAAGCGTATCTCGAGTGGACAGTTCGACGCGACCGCCGTTGTCGCGGATCTAAAAGCACAAGGCGCTGAATCTGTGTTCTTGTTCGGTGGGGGCGGAGAGGACACGGGTTTCATCAGCGCCGCGGCGTCCGCTAATTGGACGCCGCACATTTTTCTTCTCGGTTCGTTTACCGGGAAAAGTTTGGTCAAAACGCTCCCTTCGAGTCTTAGGGATCGTGTCTTTCTCGCGTATCCGACGGTACCGACTGATGTCGCACCCGAAGGCCTGGCCGAACTACGCGCGCTCGAAGAGAAGTACAAGTTTCCCGCGGGGCACACGGCGTCGAAGTTGAGCGCTTTCGCTGCCGCTAAGACCTTCACCGAAGCCTTGAAACGCGCCGGAAGAGATTTGAGCCGCGAGAAGCTCATCACTGCGCTCGAAGGCCTCTACGATTACCAGACCGGCGTGACGCCCAGCATCACGTTTGGACCAAACCGCCGTGTCGGGTCGATGGGGGCCTGGGTGGTCTCGATCGATCTTGCTAAAAAAGAATTCGTTCTTATTTCCGATTAATGAAAGATGAAGAAAGACATTATGAAAAAAGTTCTCCTGGGTTTTCTTATTCTACTCGCAAGTGTTTCCCCGTTCGCTGCGCAGACTAGCGACTGCGGGTGCGAAGACAAGCCACTTCCGGAAATTCTCGGCGTCGTCAACGGCGTGAAGATCACGAAAAACGATCTGAGCCCTGAGACGCGTTCGCGTGTCGAACAGTTGCAGCGACAGGTTGTCGATGCCCGTGCGCGGGAACTCGACCTCCAGATCGATTCGCTGCTGCTGCAAGCTGAAGCGAAGAAACGCGGAGTTACCCCTTCGCAAATCATCAAAGACGAAGTGATCGCGAAGGTTCAGGCGCCGACCGAAGCCGAGGCGCAGGCTTTCTACGATAAGAACAAGGCCAATTTTAAAACGGAGTTCAAGGATGAGAAGAACAACATCCTCGCATACCTTGGCTACCAGCGTCAGGAAGAGCTCGCGCGAAAACTAGCGGAGCGGTTACGCGCAACGGCCCAGGTCAAGGTGCTCGCCAAACCAACGGAGCCGCCAGCCACCGATGCGGATCGCGCGCGTGTGATGGCGATAGTTAACGACAAGCAGATCACCATGGGCGACATTGAAACCAGCTTGCGTCCGTTGATCTTCAACGTGCAACAAGAGGTTTACGCGCTGCGTAAGCAGGATCTCGACCTGAAGATGAACGACACGCTCCTTTCGCAGGAAGCACAGAAGAAAGGCATTACCACGCGAGCGTTGCTCGACACAGAAGTCACTGCAAAAGTCGCAAAGGTGACGGATGCGGAAGCCCAGGCGTTTTACGATCAGAACAAAGATCGGATCAGCGGCGAATTCGCGCAAGTGAAAGCGCAAGTCATTCAGTACATGCAGGAGCGCAAGGAACGTGACGCCACGATCGCCTTCGCCGACCAACTGCGTCGCGCAGCTAAGCTCGAGACCAATCTGACTGCTCCACAGTCGCCTGATTTTTCGATCGCGACTGACGATCAACCGGAGAAGGGAAATCCGAAGGCTGTTGTCACAATCGTGGAGTTCACTGACTTCGAATGCCCGGGTTGCGCGCGGCAGCATCCGGTGCTCGAGCGGATCGTGACCGAGTTTAAAGACAGCGTGCGGCTGGTTGTGCGCGACTTCCCGCTCTCGCAACATGCGAACGCGCGCAAGGCTGCGGAAGCTGCTGAAGCTGCGCGTGAGCAGGGTAAGTACTGGGAATACGCGGCAGTCTTATTCCGGAATCAGTCGGCACTCGGTGTTGACAAGCTTCGACAGTATGCGACTGAGCTTGGTCTTGATCGCGCGCGGTTTGACGCGTCGCTCGACAGCGGTAAATTCGCGGAGAAGGTCCAGCGCGATCTGTACGACGGCCGCAAACTCGGCATCAACGGCACGCCAACGGTGTACATCAACGGCAAGCGCCTTGCCGATAACTCGTACGAGAGCGTTAAGTCGGCTATCGAAGCGGTGCTGAAAAGCTGAGGCTGTTGTTCGTTAAGTCAGTATTATTGAACGTGATAAATTGACCAACTAGAAATTAGCATGCAGTCAAAGAAAAGAGACAAATAGCGGTTTCTCAAAAATGGGTTCAGACGCCGAAGTCTTTTTATTTGATTACGAATCTTACGTGACGGCGGTTGTTCCGGCCTTTCTTGATCTGCTTCGAGAGGGGAGGGTCGCCGACTGGCTAGATGCGCTTGTAAAGAGGCGAGAGCTTAACCCCTGGCTTTGGAACAAGGAAGAGCTCGCTCGATTGTGCGCTGGTCTCGGGCCGGATCTCTCCTGGGTAGGGCCTTATGATTTGGAGTGGACCTACGACCAGGATTGGCACCAGCGATGGACCAGTTCGATGCAAGCCTGTGAAGAGAAAACACACGTGAACTTGAAGGCACCTGCGCCAGAGCTTGTGGAACAGGTTAACTGGCTGTTCAAAGTCGCCGTCAGTGTCAAATGCCTAAGTGCCGCGCAGTTTGTCGGACGATCGAGGACAGCAAGTGATTATTCAAGAGTACTTGGTGACATGGGAGTGAGAGGCGATGATCCTGTCGTTCAACTTTTAGGTGCCCTGGGAAAGCGGGGTTTCATTATTGGTTATCAGTTTGGCACCGGCGTCGAGGGTATTAATGGTTGGCTTCAGCCGTCTGAGACGGCCGCATTGGCCAGAGTGATGGATACCTTGCCGCTGCCACGGTATGAAGTCTCGTTTGCGGCGATGGAACGATTTCGCTCGCCGGAGACAGGCGCATACGAATCTCCCGACTTTTCCTTGGAAGCTTTAAGCTTGTCGTTTGTTCGTACTACGGCAACCATTGCTGCCCGAGAAGGTCGTGGGTTGTTGTGGGGAAATAACGTAATGCCCGCGAAGTTCTATCTTGAAGGCGCTTGACACTCAAATTGCTGGAACCTATGATCTTTCTGCTTATGTTGCAGGCTTGCTCATGTTGTCTCTGTTGCTATTGCTGCTATTGCAGCGCGACCGAGACGCCGTGTGCAGCGTGAGAAGCGAATAAGCTAACCACTGACTAGCAGATTCACGGGAAAGCCGGTCGCACTTGCAAAAAGTTGCGACCGGTTTTCTTTTTTGTCTTTATGGAGTAAATCGAAAAATGGGACTCGCTGTTGTTCTTGAAGGTCACGGCCCGACAGCCGTACGCGACACGGTCGAATCGAGAGTAGGTAACACGCCACTGTTGCGCCTGAGCATGTTCGACGATGAATTGCCGGCAGGCGTTCAGGTCTACGCGAAAGCGGAATATTTAAATCCGGGTGGATCTGTGAAGGATCGCGCGGCGCTCTCGATGATCCGTCAGGGCGAAACGAGCGGAAAACTCCGGCCCGGGATGACAATTCTCGACGCGACGAGCGGAAACACCGGGATCGCCTACGCTGTGATCGGCACCGAACGTGGGTACTCGGTGAAAGTGTGCCTGCCGAAGAACGCCAGTAATCAACGCAAGAAGATTCTGGGTGATTACAACGTCGAGATCGTCGAAACGGATCCAATGCTCTCGACCGACGGCGCTCAACAAGTCGCGCGAGAGCTCTACGCCGCGAACCCCGATAAGTATTTCTATGCCGATCAGTACAGCAACGACGCTAACTGGCGCGCTCATTACGAAACGACCGCTAACGAGATCTGGGAACAAACGGGGGGAAACGTCACGCATTTCGTAACGGGATTGGGCACGTCCGGAACATTCGTCGGGGTCGTGCGTCGTTTGCGTGAACTCAACCCGGCGCTACAAGCGATCGCCGTCCAACCCGAGTCGCCTCTGCATGGTCTCGAAGGGTTGAAACACATGCCCACGGCTGTTCGACCCGGCATCTTTGATCCGTCACTGGTCGACGCCACTCTGGAAGTTTCGACCGAAGATGCGTTATTAATGACCAGTAAACTAGGCATCGAAGAAGCGCTGTTTGTGGGTCCGAGTTCCGGCGCGAATGTGCTCGCAGCCCGGCGCGTCGCGCTGTCGTTGCAGCAACCGGCCGTAGTTGTGACAATCCTGTGTGACGGCGGAGAGAGATACTGGTGATTGGTCAGTGGTCAGTGGTCATTGGTCAGTGGTTAAACCGCGACGGACAAGGGACAAGTGACAACGGACAACTCACTATGAACTCGCCTATTATTAAGCCATGCCTGATGAAACTAAAAAGCTCGACATAATCACGAGGCTGGTTCACGCAGGCGAGCGCCAGCAGTTGCCCGGCGGCCAGCCCGTCTCGACTCCTATCTACGCGACATCAACGTTCACTTATCCATCGATGCGAGAGATGGACCGCGTCTTTGCGGGTGAACAACCGGGTTACGTCTACACGCGTCACGGTAATCCGACGCTGGCGGCGCTGGAACAGGCGATGCTCTCCATTGAAGAAGGCGCGACGGCGTGCGTTTACGGAAGTGGCATGGCTGCTTTGCACGCGGCGCTACTCGCTTCCGATTTGCGCTCCGGATCGACTGTGCTCACTTCGCAGGACGTTTACGGCGCGACGACCAATCTGTTGTTTACCGTCCTGTCGTCCTTTGGTGTGAAGACAGTCGCGACCGATTTCAGCGACATCGACCGGCTGCGCGAAAAAGCCCGCGAGGTCAAACCGCAGGTAATGATCGCCGAAACGATCTCAAATCCGCTGCTGAAAATATGCGATATCGAAGCGTGTGCGGAGATCGCGCGTGAGAACAACGCGCGCCTGATCATCGACAACACGTTTGCCTCGCCGTATCTCTGCCAGCCGTTGAAGCTTGGCGCTGACATCGTGGTGCACAGCGCGACGAAATATCTTGGTGGACACGCCGACGCGACTGGCGGCGTCGTAGTCTCGCGCGACGACATGGACACCAACGCGCTCCTCGGGGCGATGAAACTCGTCGGCGGCGTGCTGAGTGTTTGGGACGCGCACATGATCCTGCGCGGTGTGAAAACGCTGGCGTTGCGCATGGAGCGTCAGTGTCACAATGCGCGCCAGTTGGCTGAGCACCTGATCGGCAACAATCGTCTCGCTCGTGTTCACTATCCGGCGTCGACGCCGAATTCGGACATCGACTTGACGAGACGAATTCTACGCGCACCGCATTCGGGCGCTTTGGTCTCTATCGAACTGAAGGAACAGACACGCGAGGCGGCGTTTGAATTCATGGACGCGCTGCGGTTGTGTGTGCGCTCGACGAGTTTGGGAGATGTTTTCACGAGTGTGCTTCACGCTGCGAGCGCATCGCATCGCGATCTCCTTCCTGCCCGGCGGGCGGAGTTGGGAATCAGCGAAGGCCTCGTGCGGATTTCGGTCGGCATTGAGAGTATCGACGACATCATCGCCGACATTGAACAAGCGCTATGATCAGGGTACCGAAAGAACAGTTAACGGAGATTCGCGAACATGGCGTGCGCGATTATCCGTACGAATGTTGCGGACTGTTGCTCGGCCGTTTCCGCGACGATGGAAAGATCGTTCACGAGACGTATCCGATCTCGAATGCGCGCGAGGAGAGTGCGAAGCGGAATCGTTTTCTGATCACGCCGGAAGAATTGATGAAGGGTGAACGATATGCGCGGAGCCGCGATCTCGAGGTTGTCGGGTTTTATCATTCGCATCCGGATTCTCCAGCGGTGCCGTCGAAGTACGATTTGGACCATGCATGGCCCACGTATTCATACATCATCGTCTCCACGGGCGAGGGCCAGTCGAGCGATCTCTTTTCGTGGGAGCAGGAGCCCGACCGTTCGCGTTTTAATGAGGAGCAAGTTGAGATGGTTTAGGTAAGAGGAGTTTCCCGCAAAGGCGCAAAGTCGCAAAGAGAGTTTGGCATATGCAAAAAGCTCTTCCAGGCAATTAACGCTTTGTCTTCTTTGCGCCTTTGCGTCTTTGCGGGAAATAAACCAAGCACAAGTAAGAGGTAAACAAATGCCAGTAACAATCACCATACCAGCGCCTTTGCGACAGTTCGCGGCAGGCCAGTCGCAGATCGTCGTCGAAGCGAAGACGGCCGGCGAGGCGTTGGATTCGCTCACCTCAACACATACGGCACTCCGCAGGCATCTTTTCAACGAGCAGAACATGCTGCGCAACTTCGTCAACGTGTATTTGAACGATGAAGACATTCGTCATGCCTCAGGTCCTGCCACGCCTGTGAAAGACGGCGACACGCTCATGATCGTTCCTTCAATTGCGGGTGGCGCTGTCGTTGAGTCGGAAGTGGGCCAGGAACTGCCGGAGCTCTCGAACGAAGAGATCATGCGTTACAGCCGTCACCTGATCATGCCGGAGGTCGGCATGCAGGGGCAGCGAAAGATGAAAGCCGCGAGCGTGTTGATGATCGGTACGGGCGGACTCGGAGCGCCCGTGGGAATGTACCTCGCCGCCGCGGGCGTGGGCCGGATCGGGATCGTCGATTTCGACGTCGTCGAGGAATCGAACCTGCAACGTCAGATCATTCACGGCACGAAAGACCTTGGTCGTCGCAAGATCGAATCCGCACGAGATCGTTTGCGCGACATCAATCCGCATATCGAGATCGAGACGCATGAGTCGCGGTTGACCAGTCACAACGCGATGCGGCTCTTTCGCAATTACGACATCGTCGTCGATGGCACCGACAACTTCCCGACGCGCTATCTGGTAAACGATGCGTGCGTGCTGAGTCGGAAGCCTAACGTTTACGGATCGATTTTCCGTTTTGAAGGACAGGCGAGCGTGTTTTGGGCGGAGAAGGGCGCGTGCTATCGCTGCTTGTATCCTGAACCGCCACCACCAGGGCTTGTTCCGTCATGCGCGGAGGGTGGTGTGCTCGGAGTGTTACCGGGAATTGTGGGCGCGATCCAGGCAAACGAGACGATCAAGATCATCCTCGGCGCAGAGGATCTGATGGTCAACCGGCTGCTGCTGTTTGACGCCTGGACCATGAAATTCCGCGAGTTCAAGCTGCGCAAAGATCCGAAGTGTCCGGTCTGCGGCGAGAACCCGACGGTTAAAGAGCTGATCGATTACGAAGAGTTTTGTGGAATGGCGGCGCACCAGGCGACACCGCCAGACACAAAGCTCGAAGAGATCTCGGCGACCGAACTGAACGCGCGTCGTTTGCGAGGCGACGCTATGCAGATCATCGACGTGCGCGAGCCGCATGAATTCGAGATTGCCCGTCTTCCAGGAACGAAGCTGATCCCCCTCGGTCACGTTGTTGGTCGCATGAACGAGATCAACCCGGATGTTGAGACGATCGTGCACTGCAAAGGCGGCGTCAGGAGCGCAAAAGCGATCGCGGCGTTGAAACGTGCTGGTTTTCAGGGGCGTCTGATTAACCTCAAGGGTGGCATCACGGCGTGGTCTGAAGACGTCGATCCGCGCGTACCTAAATACTAAAAAACGATTCGTCACGCGCGGGCGGCTATTTACATCGTCATTTAATCAATCCGTGTCAAACCTCAACCTCACGGCCTCGGACGCCTCTAAACTGCCGGTGGAGGAAGAAAACTATGAAAAGACGCGAATTCATCCATCA
>DASRPN010000054.1:0-14389 GCA_035646355.1 Pyrinomonadaceae bacterium
TCGAAAGCTATGCTGCGATGACGCGGGTGTTCTGTAATGACGCCGTCGGACGCATCGAAGCGAGAGCGAAGAGCACGCTGGCGGGAATGTCGGAGGGCGACGAGTTGCGCACGCTTCTCGCAGCACTGCGGAGATTCACGAAGTTGCAGCCGATGAACACCATCGCCGCACGTCAGCGCATCGCGGATGAGTTGATCAAGGCAAACAAGTACGTTTACTAAATTCGTCGAATCCGCGGCTTGCGATGCGTGTCATTCCCATCTCGCTTCCGACACCGTTCTACATCGGTCCGGTTAACGTCTACCTGATCGCCGAAGATCCGATCACGATCATCGACACCGGGCCTAAGACGAAAGCAACCGTCGACGCATTGCGCGAGGGCTTGCGTGCCGCCGGTTTCCGCGTTTCCGATATCCGTCGCATCGTACTCACTCACGCACACGAAGATCATTGCGGGCTCGCGAAGTCGTTACGCGACGAGGCGAAGAATGCCGAAGTGTTTGTGCACGACTGGGAGACCGGCCTTCGTCACAGCCGCCTTCAGTATGACGAACATCGCGTGCTGCTCGAGCGCGCGGGCGTGCCTGAAAAAGAGGTTCAGTTAATGCGGCGCATGTACGAGGGCATGCGTGAGTATGCCGACACGTTGCCCGATAACGAATGCGTGTCGCTGAAGGATGAAGCTGAACTGGAATTCGAAACGGGAACGTTGCGCGTCATGCACACACCCGGTCACACGCCGGGTTCGTGCTCGTTTCTTCGCGAAGCAGATCGTACAGTGATCGCCGGCGACTGTGTTCTCAAACGGATAACTCCTAACCCGGTGCTTTCGCCTGATCCGCTCGATCCATCGCGGCGGTTCCCGTCGCTGGCCGAGTATCTCGTCAGTCTCGCCCGATTGCGTGCGTGTTCGCCGACGTTGGTTTACGGCGGGCACGGCGACGCGATTCGCGATTACGAAGAACTCTTTCACCGGTATTTTCGCGCTTTTCAGGAGCGGCAGTCGCAGGTGATCGGACTCGTGAAGAAGAACGGCGTCACGGCGTGGGAAGTTGGCCTCGCGATGTTTCCCGGAGCTGATGACGTTCATCGTTTTCTCGCGGTGTCCGAGGCGGTCGCGCATCTCGACCTGGCCCAAAATGAAGGAAAAATCGGCGTTGAGCTCGCCGGTGTCACCGAGGTCTACAAGCCCAAAGATCCAACATCACGTATCTAGGTATGATTAATTAAACGTAAATTTTTTTGGAACTGAGGTTTGAGTGTCGCGTGTAAGGCCGAAACTCTTCCGGAGGAAATTCGTGTATGAAAACCAAATACGTTCTGAGTTTTCTCGTTGCTCTCATTCTGACTACAAGTTCGGTCCTCGCCCAACAACCAGCGCCGCCGCCCGAGCCTCCTGAACCACCCGAGGAAACATTCCAGAACACGTTTTCTCTGTTTACCGACGGTGGTTATCTCGGCGTTTACGCTGAAAACATCAACCGCCAAAACATGGGCCGCTACCACATGGGCTCGGCTCGCGGAGTTGGTATTACGCAGGTAATTCCCGGCAGCCCAGCGGAAAAAGCCGGCTTGAAGAAGGACGACGTGATTCTTCGTCTCGATGGCGAGAACATCACGAGCGTGCGTAAACTTAACCGCCTCGTTGCCGAGATCGCACCTGACCAGTCGGTGAAAGTAACGGTCAGCCGCGGAGGTTCGGAGCAGGAACTCACCGCGACGATCGGAAAGCGAGATAACACCAGTACGGTCCGGGGCCTGTTGCAAGGTCAGCCAAGAGTTTGGAAGTGGGAAGGGAATCCCAAGGACTTCGAAGGCTTCAAAGACTTCAAGTTTGACTTCCCGCTGGCTGAGAAGTTCGGGTTCGATTTCGATAAAGAAGGCGACCTGACGTTCATGCTGAGCAACAGCCGGCGCATCGGCGTCAGCACGATGACACTGAACAAGCAGCTTGCGGATTATTTCGGAATCGCCGGTGGCAAGGGAGTGCTAGTCACCTCCGTGACTGAGGATGGTCCAGCGGCAAAGGTGGGTGTGAAAGCAGGCGACGTGATAACGGCCATCGATGGCGAAGCAGTTGATTCGCCCGGCGACCTGTCCCGTGTGATCAATCGCAAAAAGGAAGGCAGCGTCACGCTGACCGTGATTCGCAACAAGTCGCAGCAAACATTCGTCGTCACACCGAGCGAAGGCGGTTTTTCAGGCACGGTGGGACGGCCTCAGGTTGGACGCCGGATCGTCATTCCGCGGATCGAGATCCCGACAATTCCCGATATCGATATCGAGTTGCCGCGGATTCAGATTCCTGCGATCCCGGCGATCAATATCAGTATGCCGCCGGTTCGAGTGCGAATGCCGCGCGTGCGAGTTTTACGGTCCGAACGCGGACCGATTTAACCGAGGAATTCCGCTGCTTTTTTTACGTGCGCTTGCGCCAAAGGAGCGGGTTGTGTGATGATCCCTTTCGATGATACGGGTCATTTACAGCTCTGATCTTTTGAGGAGTGCATAAAGAGTGAAAGCGGAATTAGAGAAGTTGATCGCTTTGCAGAAACTGGATAGCAGCATAAGAAAACTAGAAAAAGACCTCGAAGCGATACCAGAAAGGCGCGCCGAAATCGAAGGAGAATTCGATCGGCGCGCTTTTGAAATTAGGGGTCTTGAAAGTCGACGCGACGACGCCAGACATAACCGTACCCGCCTGGAAAACGAAGTAATCGATCAGAGGACCCGCGCCGAACGTGCCGAACGAAATCTGATGTCGTCAAAGAAACAGGACGAGTACACCGCCGCCATTCGCGAGGCTGACGCCGCACGCAAACAGATCTCGGCACTGGAAACACAAATCCTCGAACAAATGGAGAGTCTTGAGCAGGCTGAAGCAGCGCTCAAGGAACGCGCCGAGGAGATTGCGACCTTGAATTCGGATCGCGAAGCACGGTTGAAGGCGTTTGACGAAGAGACGCGGTCGCAATCCGAGTTGCTGGCGGCGCAACGGATTGAACGCGAACAGGTGTTTGCGAATCTGCCGAAGTCGATGAGCGGCATGTACGCGAGAATCAGGGCGCGCATTCGCGACGGCGTTGCGGTAGCTGAGGCGCGGAATCGCTCGTGTACGGCATGTTTCATGTCGCTGCGACCGCAAGTGATGGCAGAAATCCGGCGCGGCGAGGAAGTGCTTACCTGTGATAACTGCGGCCGGATTCTCTACTACGTCGCCGACTCCCTACAAACTGACACACCCGCGACCCAACCGAATGTAGCCATTACCTAACCCATCAGTCAGAACACGGATTTGCAAAACAACAGTGGTACCGTACCCCAATCGGGAGGTGAGTGCGTGCGTGTGCTTGTTACCGGCGGTGCCGGTTATATCGGTAGTGTCGTCACAGAAGAACTGGTGAACGACGGTCATGAAGTAGTCGTCTACGACAACCTCGTCAAAGGTCATCGGCAGGCCGTTGTTTCCGGCGCGACTTTCGTCGAAGGCAACTTGCTCGACGCCGCGGTGTTGCGACAAACCCTCACAGATCATCGCATTGAAGCCGTGATCCACATGGCTGCCTATTCGCTCGTTGGTGAATCTTGCGAGCAGCCCGCCAAGTATTACCAGAACAACGTCGTCGCCGGCCTAGTGCTACTCGACACGATGCGCGAGTGCGACGTCAGTCGTATCGTTTTCTCTTCAACCGCGGCGACGTACGGCGAACCACTATCGCAGCCAATCTACGAAACAGCGCCCAACAACCCGACCAATCCGTACGGCGAATCAAAACTCGCGTTCGAGCGGGCAATGGACTGGTATGAACGCGCCTATGGACTGCGTTATGTCTCACTTCGTTATTTCAATGCCGCCGGTGCCAGCGAGAAGTGCGGTGAAGATCACGATCCGGAATCGCACATCATTCCCATCGCCTTGCAGGCGGCAACAGGAAAACGTTCTCACGTCGAAATCTACGGCGACGATTACCCAACACCCGATGGGACGTGCCTGCGCGACTACATCCACGTCATCGATCTCGCTCGCGCGCACATCCTCGCGCTCGGTGCGATGAGCCCCATGAACGTCGCCAGCCGAATCTACAATCTCGGCTGCGGGGGCAGTGGCTACAGCGTTCGCGAAGTGATCGAAACTGCGCGCGGGGTAACGGGCAAAGACATTCCCGTCCGCATGGGACCACGTCGCGCAGGAGATCCGGCGACCCTGATCGCCAGCTCAGATAAGATAAAGCGCGAACTAGGATGGCAGCCGCAGTTCCAGGATCTGCGCATGATCATCGAATCGGCGTGGCGCTGGATGGTGGCCCACCCGGACGGATACTCTGACTGAGAGCTATGCCGAAAGCTGCGGAGCCAACTGAGAAACCAGGCGTAAAGCGAACGCGTCAGAAGCGCGGCACGATTATCACACCCGACGAGTTTTTAAGTCTCACCAAACCTAAGGGCGATCTGATCGTGAAGGTCGGACGCGAAAACGTTTCGGTCACGAGTCTCGATCGCATCTACTGGCCCGACGAAAAGCTTACAAAGTTTGATCTGCTCTGTTTCTATCTCAAGGTCGCGGACTACATCATGCCGCACTTGAAAGATCGGCCCGCCATCCTTCAGCGGTGGCCGCGCGGCATCAAGGCGCCGATGTTTTTTCAACAGGACCTCGAAAGCGCGCCGGAGTTTATCAAGACCAGGCGACTTACAAACCAGGAAGGCCGGCAGCTCGACTACTTCGTCTACTCGACGGTCGGTTCGCTGCTGCACTTCGTCAATCTCGGAAACATCGAACAGCATCCCTGGCATTCGACAACAAAGCACCTCGACAAGCCTGATTGGATCGCGATCGATCTCGATCCGAAGAGTGCGCCGTGGGAGAATGTGTTGCAGGTCGCGTTAGTCGTGAAGGAAGTTGCGGACGAGATCGGTTTGCAAGTGTTTCCGAAGACCTCGGGTTCTTCAGGCCTGCACATCTATGTGCCGCTGAAGCCCACGAACGATTACGAGCAGGTCGCTGAGTTTGCGAAATTGTTTGCCGGTGAAGTCGCACGACGCGCACCGAAGATTGCCACCGTCGAGCGGACCATCGCAAAGCGTAAAAGCACGCAAGTTTATGTCGACTGGATGCAGAATGCGCGCGGCAAGAGTTTGGCGTCTGTGTTCACAGCGCGAGCGAAACCCGGGGCGACTGTGTCGATGCCGTTAACCTGGAAACAGGTCTCGCAAGGCGTGAAGATTATTGACTTTACAATCACGAACGCGCCCGACTTGCTAAAGAAAAAAGGCGACGTCTGGACAGACTTTTTTGCCGCCCGGCAAACCATGAAACTTCGATGAGCAACACAGTTAACGCTTGACGAGCCAGCGGGCAAGTGCTTATTCTGTGGCCCGCGAGCAGTTAACCATGAACCGCAGCTGGAATCGCTACTACTATTATTATTACTGCCCGCTCTTCACTGGAAGGAGCGGTCGGGCGATGGGCTGTCGGAGCATGCTGAACATCTAGCACCAGACAAGTTTCATAAAGCCGGCCATCAATCCCTTCCAGAGGATTGGTGGCCGGCTTTTTTGTTTTGCGAGGAAAAACCGATGTCGCCAACTGAAACAATCGAAACCACGCCCGTCTTACAGGATCACGTCGAGGTTCGGCTTGTACACCTCGATCCGGATCACCCCGGTTTTCGCGATCGCGAATATCGCGCGCGGCGCAATGCCATCGCAGAGATCGCAACGAACTACCGATCGGGCAATCCGATACCGGATGCGCCGTACACGGAACTCGAGCACGGCGTTTGGCAAACGATTTGGGAAGCGCTCGTTCCGGCGCATCGCGAGCACGCGTGCGCCGAGTATCTCAAGTGTCTCGAACGCCTGGATTTCGACAGCAATCGTATTCCGCAGTTGTGCGAAGTCAGTAAGAAGGTGGAAGCAATCAGCGGTTTTCGACTCGAACCGGTCGCCGGGCTGGTCGAGCCGCGCATGTTTCTCGAGTCGCTGGCGAACGGTGTGTTTTTAAGCACGCAGTATATCCGTCACCATTCGACGCCGCTCTACACACCAGAGCCTGACGTTGCTCACGAAATCATTGGACACGCTGTCACGTTAGCGAGCCCACGACTCGCCGAGATCAATCGTTTGTTTGGCGAGGCGGTGCGACGGACCACGGAGGCGGCTGAACTCGATCGTCTGTCGCGCGTCTACTGGTTCACCATCGAGTTTGGCGTGTTGCGTGAAAACGGACGTGTCAAAGCATACGGAACGGGTCTGCTGTCGTCGGCAGGAGAATTGGAGGAGATGCACAACGCGGAACTGGTGCCGCTCGATCTCGAGGTTGCAGCCAGTCACGTCTACGACCCGACACACTACCAGGCGATCCTTTTTTGTGCAGAGTCGTTCGACCAGATGGATCATATGCTGCGGGAGTTTCTCGCGCGATGGTAGCCACAAGTAGGCACAAAAGGCACAGGCGGTAAAGTAAGGCTGAAGTTCGGTGGCCGCTCTGGGGTTTTTGTGCCTTCTTGTGGCTTTCGGATCGGCTTGTTGTTTTTGGATTTTAAATTCCAGAAGAGACGCGATTTGCTTAGCAAATTTTCACTGGTTTGGGCCGTTGTTACGGCATCCGCGTTGCTTATTCGCTTTCCAACGACCTTCTTCCCCGAACATTGACAATCGATTGCCCGCGCCATGTCAGGAGGTATTTATGGCAAGCAAAAGGACCACTCTATTCTTTACGTTCTTACTGCTGGTAGCCGCTCTCCCTGCGACTCCTTCAGCATTGGGCCAATCCACAGCTGTTCTTCAAGGAACAGTAAGCGACGCCAAAGGCGCGGTGCTGCCGAACGCGACCGTCACCGCCAGAAACCGCGGCACTTCTTCCCAACGGACCACACAAACCGACAGCGAAGGTAATTATCAGTTTGCCGCGCTGCCCGTCGGCAGCTACACGGTCGAGGTCAAAGCTAATGGCTTCAAGACCGGTGTCGCGGATCAAGTGACGGTCGAAGTCGCTAAGACAGTCGTCCAGAATTTTCAGATGGACATCGGCGCGCTTTCCGAACAGGTGCTTGTATCTTCTGATGTACCCGTAATCGAGACGACTACGACCTCCGTCGGCACCGTTATCAACCAACGTACGGTCCAGGAGATCCCGCTCAACGGACGTCACTTCGTCGACCTCGGTCTGTTGATACCCGGCTCAGTCACTCCTCCACAGAACGGTTTCTTGACCGCGCCGCTGCGTGGGCAGGGATCTTTTGCCTTTAACACCGCGGGCGGACGGGAAGACACGGTCAACTTCATGATCAACGGCGTAAACTTGAACGACATGGTTCAAAACCAGATCACGTTCCAGCCGTCGATCAATACAGTCCAGGAGTTCAAAGTAGACAATTCGACTGTTAGCGCGGAGTACGGCCGAAACTCCGGCGCGATCGTGAATATCGCGACTCGTTCCGGATCGAACCAGTATCACGGCGAGGCGTTCGAGTTTCTCCGCAACGAAGCGCTCGACGCACGCAACTTTTTCGACGCGCGCAAGCCACCATTCAAGCGCAACCAATTTGGTTTCAATATTGGTGGACCAGTGATGCTGCCTCACTTTGGCGATGGTGGTCCAATCTTCAGTTACGACGGGAAGAACGAGACGTTTTTCTTTTTCAGTTACGAGGGCACGCGCCAACGCCAGGGCCTGACGCTGACCAGCAACGTGTTGACTGGCGCGCAACGTGCTTCAGTCACGAATCCGACGATCCAACAGTTGTTGCCGTTGATTCCGCTTGCGACGAGCGTGGACATTGTTGGTGGAGTTCCAGTTGCGAGGTTCGCAGGTGCGGGAACAGCGCCTGTCGACATCGATCAATTCACCGGGGACGTGAGCCATAACTTCAGCACCAACGATCGACTCCACGGCTACTACGCGTTTCAGCGAGACAAACGCGGTGAACCGAACCTTCAGGGCAACACCATGCCGGGTTGGGGCGACACTCGCCAGTCGACGCGTCAGATCTTCACGCTGAACGAGACACATATTTTTGGTCCAAACCTGACGAACGAAGCGCGGCTTGGGTTCAATCGTATCAACATCACCTTCACGCCTAACGCGCAACTCAATCCTGCTGACTTCGGCATCAACAACGGCGTCAATGCTGAGATCGGCCTGCCGCAGATGAGCATCACCGGCTTCAATTTCAATCTCGGTGGTCCAGCAGGATTTCCGCAGGGCCGCGCAGACATGACTGTTGTGTTGAGCGACACCGTCAGTTACCTGAGAGGTAACCACTCATTCAAATTCGGTGGTGAGGCGCGACGCTTCTACAACAACAACTTCACGCTCGACACAGGCACGTTCACGTTCCCGAACGTGAACAGTTTCCTTACCGGTAACGGAAATGGGTTCTCGGTCACACTCGGCGATCGATCGAGTGCGATCGTTCAAAACGCGTTCGGGTTCTACGTGCAGGACAACTGGAAAGTGCGTCCGAGGGTAACATTGGAGCTCGGGCTTCGCTACGACTGGAACATGACGCCGACCGAGCGTTACAACCGGTTCGTTGTTTTCGATCACTTGACGAGGCAGTTGGTTCGCGTCGGCTCAGGGATCGACAAGGTCTACAAAGAAAACAACAAGAACCTCCAACCGCGGGTTGGCATCGCGTGGGATCCGTTCGGCGACGGCAAGACGTCGGTTCGCGCGGCTTATGCGCTGCTCACGGATCAGCCGGTAACGAATGTAGTGACGCCGCTGAGTTCGAATCCTCCTTTAGCGACGCCGCTAACTTTCACTGGTCCCGTCACCTTCACGAACGCGGTTCTGGTCGCGGGTGCGGCCGGACTCGCTCCCGCTAACGTCGATCCAAACTTCGACAACGCTTACGTTCAATCGTGGAACCTGAACGTCCAGCGCGAGATCGGACGCGATCTCGCCGTAACCATCGGTTACTTCGGAACGAAAGGTACGCACCTGCGCATCTCGCGCAACATCAATCAACCCGTAAACGGCGTGCGACCCATTTCGAACGTTTCGAGTTCGAGTACGATTCGTCCCGGCGCCGGCTTGCTCAACATCGTGCAGATTGAAGGCACCGGCAATTCGAGTTACAACGCGCTATGGTTGACTGGAACGAAGCGACTTTCGCGAGGTTTGCAGTTCAACGCTTCGTACACGTTCTCGAAGTCGATCGATTACAACTCGCTGAACAGCCAGGGCGTGGTTATCCAGGATAGTTACAACCTGCGCGATAGCCGCGGTCTTTCAGACTTCGACGCGCGTCACCGGTTCGTTATCAGCGGACTCTACGAGCTGCCCTTCCGCGGTAATCAATTGAAGGAAGGCTGGCAACTTTCAGCGATCGTGCAGTCGCAAAGCGGCAATCCCGTGAATATCGTGGCGAATAATGCAACGTTCACCGGCACGAACAATACCGTGCGACCGGACGTCACAGGACCAATCGCCATTCTGGGCACGCCAAATCGCTGGTTTGATACGGCGCCGTTTGTGGTGCCGGTCGGACGTTTTGGCAATCTTGGTCGGAACGTCGTGATCGGTCCGGGATTCAACAACACCGATTTCTCGATCATCAAACGAACGAAACTGACCGAGAACCAGTTGATTGAGTTTCGCTGGGAGGTCTTCGATCTGTTCAATCACGCGAACTTTGGACAACCAGGTCGTGTGGTCGGCAGCGCAAACTTCGGTCAGATCACGAACACGCGATTCCCAACGGGCGACTCGGGTTCGTCGCGACAGATGCAGTTTGCGTTGAAGTATAAGTTCTAAGAAACAAGTCTCCCGCAAAGGCGCAAAGACGCAAAGAGGGGCATTGGTCCTGCTCGAAGCTGCGATTGGTCTTCCTGGCTCTGCGGCTTTGCGCCTTTGCGGGAAATCTTCGGTTCGTCAAACGCCGAGGATCAGTTTGGCGATCGTGAAGTAGATAATCAGACCGGTGGCGTCGACGAGAGTTGTTATCAACGGCGCGGAGAGTACCGCCGGATCGACGCCAAAACGCTGCGCGAGGATCGGGACTAACGATCCAACCGTCGTCGACCAGACGCAGATCGCGAACATCGTCACTGCGACGGTGATTGCGAGCGCAAGCGGCGCGCGCCACAATAGCGCCTGGACCAATGCGATTGGCGCGACGAGTAAACCGAGCAACATTCCGGTTGTCGCTTCTCGTGCAACCACGCGCCAGGCGTGTCGCACGCCAACCTCGCCGAGTGCGAGGCTTCTAATCACGGTCATGACTGTCTGCGCGCCCGCATTGCCACCGGTGCCGATCAGCAACGGAATGAAGAACGCGAGCGCGACTACCGCTGCCAGTTCCGATTCGAACTTGTGCAATACGGCGCTCGTCAGCGTACCCGCAACAAACAGCAACAGCAGCCAGCCGATGCGTTTGCGCACGACACGCAGGATCGGGTTGTCGAAATAGGGTTTGTCCATCGCGCCGGGTTCAACTGCCGCCATGCGCAGGATGTCTTCCGTCTGTTCCTCGATCAGTACGTCGATCACGTCGTCAACCGTGACGAATCCGACAACGCTTCCGTCCTGTTCGACAACCGGGACTGCGAGTAAGTTGTACTTTCCGATCGTCTCCGCGACCTTCTCCTGATCGTCCTGCACGTTTACGGTCACCGGCTTGCGTCGCATCACCTGGACGATCGGCCGTTCGAGTTCCGCCATCACTAGATCGCGTAATGAAACTGCGCCGAGCAGGCGATCGGTTTCGGGATCCATCACGTAGCACGCGTAAATCGACTCCTTCTCACGCGCGACGGAACGAATGTGCTTGAGCGCGTCCGCGACGGTCATCTTCGGCTCAAGTCGCACAAACTCCGTCGTCATGATGCCGCCGGCGGTATGGTCGGGATACTGGAGCAGGTCTTCAAGCTCGGCCCGAACGTCGGGCGTAAACTTCGGCAGGATTCGATGCCGTTCATGCAGGCCCATCTTTTGAATGACGTCGGTGCGCTCGTCGGCGGAGAGGCCTTCGAGAATCGCCGCCACACGTTTTGGGTCCAACTGTTCGAGAATGGCTGCGCGACGGCGCATCGTGGGCTGGTCGCAGAGTTCTATGCAGCGCTGGAGCGGCAACATGGAAACGATCGCTGCGGCTTCGTTGAGACGAAGTTGATTCAGGAGCTCCGCAAGATCTTCAGGAGGTAGATCTGAAACCTCGCTACCAATTCCGACAAAACTCTCGTCCAATCGAAGCTGGATGCGTTCGAGTAGTTGTTGCAGATCTTTGGACGTAGGCATAGACAACGTTAGGTTCCCGCAAAGGCGCAAAGACGCAAAGACATTGAGCGTCACTTACTGAACACCTAATGCTGTTTGAGCCTCTTGGCGTCTTTGCGCCTTTGCGGGAAATCTAAACCTGAGCGCTGATCGTCGTCTCGACGGCCGGGTTCAACACGGCCTGCGCGGCGGCCAGTCGGGCGACTGGCACGCGGAAGGGCGAACAGCTCACGTAGTCGAGACCGATCTCGTTACAGAATGCGATCGACTGTGGATCGCCGCCATGTTCACCGCAAATACCGACCTTGAGATTTGGTTTCACACTACGACCGCGCTCGGTACCGAGGCGCACCAGCTGGCCCACGCCGTCGCGGTCGAGAACCTGAAACGGATCGTCTTTAACGATCTTGCGCTCGATGTAGTTGGGCAGAAAGCGGCTCGAATCGTCGCGGCTCAATCCGAACGTCGTTTGCGTCAGGTCGTTAGTGCCGAACGAGAAGAAGTCGGCGTGAGCGGCGATGCGATCCGCCATCAGTGCGGCCCGCGGCAGTTCGATCATCGTGCCGACGTGGTAGTCGATCGTCATGCCGTGTTCGCCCATCACCTGTCGGGCTACTTCGTGAATCAAATCCGCCTGCTGATGCAACTCCTCGCTCAGCGACACGAGCGGAACCATGATCTCGAGCTCGACTTTCTTGCGTTCGCCCTGCACTTTGCAAGCTGCTTCGAAGATCGCTTTGCATTGCATGCGCGTGACTTCCGGGAACAAAAGTCCGAGACGACAACCGCGAAAACCGAGCATCGGATTGGCCTCGCGAATACGATTCACCTGCCGCAGCAGCGCGCGCTTGTGATCGATCTCGTCGAGGATGAGGTCCATCGCCGTCAGTGTGTCCGCGGCGCGCAACGCCATTTTCAACTCCGAAAGTTCGGTGCCGAGCTCTTCAGCATTCGGCAGAAATTCGTGAAGCGGCGGATCGAGTAGACGGATCGTTACCGGCAGTCCCGCCATCTCACGAAAGATGCCGATGAAGTCGCTACGTTGCAGCGGCAACAGTTTCTCCAGAGCTTTCTCGCGCGCGCCGACGCCTTCGGAAAGGATCATCTCGCGCATGGCCGCGAGCCGTTTGTCGCCAAAGAACATGTGTTCCGTGCGACAAAGACCGATACCTTCAGCGCCAAACTGTCGCGCCGTCTTCGCATCGAGCGGCGTGTCCGCGTTCGCGCGCACACGCAAACGACGAAACTTGTCGGCCCAGGTCATCAGTTTGAAGAAGTCGTCGCCGAGAGTCGGTTGAATCGTCGGTATCTGGCCCAGAAACACGCGGCCGGTAGAACCATCGACTGTGATCCACTCGCCTTTAGTAACGACAGTGCCATCGACCGTGAACTGTTGCTGACCGTAGTCGACATTAATTGCCTGCGCGCCGCTGACGCAGGTCTTGCCCATGCCACGCGCGACAACCGCGGCGTGACTCGTCATCCCGCCCCGCGAGGTGACGATCGCCTGCGCTGCCACCATGCCGTGAAAATCGTCAGGACTCGTCTCGGAACGCACAAGCACGACGTGCGCGCCTTCGCGGGCCATTTCTTCAGCTTCGTCCGGACTGAAAACAACCTGGCCCTGCGCTGCGCCGGGACTGGCGGGTAGACCAGTCGCAAGCACGGTTGCGTTTGTTTTCGGATCGACTGTCGGATGCAGCAGTTGATCGAGTTGCTCAGGCGTCACGCGTTGCACAGCCGTCGCTTTGTCGATCAGTTTTTCAAAGACCATTTCCACCGCGATGCGCACCGCGGCCGCGCCACTGCGTTTTCCGGTGCGCGTTTGCAGCATGTAGAGCTTGCCGCGCTCGATCGTAAACTCGCAGTCCTGCATGTCGTGATAGTGCTGTTCGAGCAGCGTCGTGATTGAAACGAACTGATCGTAGACCTCAGGCAATTCTTTTTTCAGTTGCGAGAGGGGATTCGGCGTGCGAATGCCGGCGACGACGTCTTCGCCTTGCGCGTTCAAAAGGTACTCGCCGTACAGTTCTTTCCTGCCGGTTGAAGGATTACGGGTGAAGGCGACGCCGGTGCCACTGCCTGCGCCCATGTTTCCGAACACCATCGCCTGCACGTTGACCGCCGTACCAAGCGAATCGGGAATGCGATTCACGCGGCGATAGTCGATCGCCCGGCGGCCCATCCATGAATTGAACACCGCGGCAATCGCGACTCGCAGTTGTTCGTATGGATCTTCGGGGATGGCGTGTTGTTCAGTCAGGATGATCTGTTTTTCCGCGGCGATGATCTCGCGCAGGTGATCGGGTTTGAGATCGGTGTCGCGTCCGCCTTGTGTCTGGGCCTTAAAACGATCGAGTACGCGTTCGAACTTTTCATGCGCGACGCCCATAACGATCTCACCGAACAAGGAAGCGAAACGTCGATAAGCGTCGAGTGCGAAACGGAGATCGCCGGTTTGTTCCGCGAGACCCGTGACGGTCTCTTCGTTCAGACCAAGATTGAGCACTGTATCCATCATGCCCGGCATCGAGAATGCCGCGCCGGAGCGAACCGACACGAGCAGTGGGTTTTTGGGATCGCCGAAACGTTTGCCGACTTTCTCTTCGATCCTGGTTAGACCTTCCTTCACCTGATCCCACATTCCTTCGGGAAACTTCTTGTCGTTCTCGAAGAACGCATTGCAAGCCTCAGTTGTCACGACCAAACCTGGGGGCACTGGCAGTCCAGCCTGCGTCATCTCGCAGAGTCCGGCGCCTTTCCCGCCTAAAAGGGCTTTGTCGTCTCCGGGTCCCTCGTCGAAAAGGTAGACCCACTTATTTGTTTTTTGTTCAGTTGATTCCGAGGCTTCTTCAGTAACAGTGCTCATGGGGTTGCAAGTTATCGCATTTTTGGTGGTTTAGGGAAGTGGGCGTTCGGGTAAACCTTTGCGTCTTTGCGCCTTTGCGGGAAAACTTCCATACGAAAGCAAGATTCCCGCAAAGACGCAAAGGCGCAAAGATCCGCTAGTATGCTGGGCATAGGAACGGAGACGACCATATGGCGAACATCACGTCGTTAAACGTGAACGGGAGAAAACTACCTGTAAATGTGGATTCGCAGACAAGTTTGCTCACCGTTCTACGCGACTTTCTGAGTTTTATGGGAACGAAATACGGCTGCGGC
>DASRPN010000055.1:0-9921 GCA_035646355.1 Pyrinomonadaceae bacterium
TCGTTGAGATCAGACGCGACGTGATCGGCTATCTCAATCGGAAGATCCTGCATTCCTAACTCGTCGTCCATGCCAATCGCGAGGGCGTATTCGATCGCATTTTCCAGCTCACGCACATTTCCGGGCCACGGGTATTCGCGCAGGGCACGCATTGCGTCCGGCGTAAAGTGACGTACCTGCTCTTGTCCCATTCGTTCCGCTTTCAAACGGAGGAAATGATCGACGAGCAGATCGACGTCGTTACCGCGCGTGCAGAGTTCCGGCAACTGCAACGGCAGAACGCGCAAGCGGTAATAAAGGTCCGGACGAAAGCGTCCTTCCGCGACTGCCTGAGCCAAATCGCAGTTCGTTGCGGAAATGATGCGCACGTCGATGGCGATGTTTGCGCGGGCACCGATGCGACGCACTGTGCGCTCCTGCAACACACGCAACAACTTTGCTTGTGCTGAAAGATTCAGTGCATCAACTTCGTCGAGAAACAACGTGCCGCCGGATGCTTTCTCAAAGAGGCCGCTACGGTTTTCATGCGCGCCGGTGAACGTGCCGCGCTGATGACCGAAGAGTTCGGCTTCGATTAGCGTTTCCGGTATGGCGGAACAGTTGATATCGACAAAGGCGCGGTCGCGTCGCGGACTCAGATCGTGAATTGCGCGAGCTGCAAGTTCTTTGCCGGTACCGGTGGCGCCTGTGATCAAGACCGAGGCATCGGTGGGGGCGACGCGCTCGATGACGGAGAACAGTTTCTTCATCACCGGCGATTCGCCGATGAGAGTCGGAGTTCTCGAATTGGTTGTTCTTGGTATTTCCTCCACATCTCGAACTAAAGTGTCGGATGGGGAGTTGCTGTTTGTCGGGTTGGTGGGCCAACCATCGATCGCAGTGGGAGTAGCAAGGGGCATTAAGTCAACTAAACTCCGTTAGGGCAAATCCTCCGAATTACTAGCTGGCTGTGAGAAGTGTTACGCCGGGATCGACCTTTGGAGCACTCCTTTCGAAACTGGAATAACAAAACGTCTAAATGACTAGTTGTTCCGAAGACTCGAGTTCACCGGCGTTGACCGGTGAAGGTTGCTCGACGGTCAAGCACATGTTGGGGCATGGGGCGACCGTTCATTCGTTGTTGTGTTTTTCTGAAGGACTGACGAGACCTTATCGGTTTTGGGTAAAGCTCAGGATACTGCTAACTCGAAAGTCCTTAACTGCTAGCAAGAGAAGTAATGCTACCTACACACGTTTCGTGGCTTCAGGGTGCGCCACTGAATCATCAGCCTCCCATCGCAGGTTGGCAGGTTCTGAAAGATGCAAATACGGGTGGCTCCCCTTGCAAGTCCGGGGCCACAACACGTTTCGTCAAAATTCCCACAAAACTGCGTGGTCAATTTGCCGGAAATGGTCCGGATGTCTAGATCATGGACGTGGCTTCTAGAATCAAGACGGTTTTGGTCGGGGGTCAGTTGTCCGTGCTCAGTGGTCAGTGGGTCAAGTGGTCAGTGCCACTAGTGAACAGCGGACATTGGACCACGGACCACGGACAACTGGCGACTGACAAGGAGCATGGAACACCTCGCCAATTCGTCCTTTCAATAACATGCAGAAACAAGTCAGGAGAAATGATGTTCGCTATCAGGCTCTACCTGTGTGCATTGACCGCTCTATTCCTCGTCCTTGTGACGATGGACCGGGGCGTGGGTTTACTCGAAGGAGTCGTGATCACCTGCGCAATTGTCTACATGATTCTTGACGTGCGTGCGGATCTCCAGATGCTCAAACGCGAAATCCACCAGCTCGAACAACTAGAAAGGCACCTTGCAGTGCTTCTTTCCGACTAAGTTATGAACTTCTTCGTCGTCAATGCCACGGTGAGTCTGCTGGCTGCAATCGTGCTCCACGAGCTGGGCCATTTCTTTGCAGCGCGCGTTTGTGCTGTGCCAGTGAAGCAGGCAGGGATAGGTTGGGGACCGAAACTGTATGGCGTTCGACTTAGCAAGGTTGATTGCCAACTGCGTCTCCTGCCCATAGGCGCCTACATCCAAATGGACATGGGCGTGTTACAGAGCCGCCCGCTGTTCCAGCAACTCTTCGTTCTTGGCGCGGGAATCGGCGTGAATCTGACGCTTTGTGTTATGACCTGGGGATCGCTTTTTGGTGCGCTTAACCTCGCGCTCGCTATTGGAAATCTTGTTCCGGTGTATCAGCTGGACGGTTGGAAAAGCGCCATGGTGATCTGCCGGCGCATGTTTGGACGGCCGAGCCCGCTTGTTGAATGGACCTTGACGCTCGGAGGCGGCGCAATTGCTCTGGCCGTTCTAATCAGGGCCTATTTGAGTTTTTAAAACAATGACCTATTTCGGAAACATCGATAGCCGTCGACTCGCGCGAGCCTACGTCGCACTGGCATTCGCGCAGGACGTGGCGAAAGGCTACATCAAAGAACGATCAGAGCACGCCACACTTAACCCGCTACTGTCCGCGCTCGATATGTCAGCGAAGTTGTTGGAAGAGATCCTGGAAGATGTTCTGCCCGAAGTTTCCGCCACAGATAACACGGATTACACAGAGCCAATTATGTAATCCGTGTTCATCGATGAAATCTGTGGCTTACATCCCCATTCCGCTCATGCCGCCCATACCGCCTGGCATTGCCGGGCTGCCCTTGTCGTCCTCGGGAAGCTCAGAAACCATCGCTTCCGTCGTCAACATCAGCCCCGCGATTGAAGCAGCATTCTGAAGGGCCGTGCGAGTGACCTTCGCAGGGTCGATGACGCCTGCCTTTACGAGGTCTTCGAACGTTTCGGTCTGCGCGTTGAAGCCAACGTTCTCACTCTTTTCAGTGCGAATCCGCTCGACGACAACCGCGCCTTCCTTACCAGCGTTCTGAACGATCTGGCGCAGCGGCTCTTCCAACGCGCGACGAACGATATTGACGCCGATCTGCTCGTCCGGATCGCCTCCGCCGTCCTCGTTGATGATGAACTTCTCGAGCGCTTTCGCTGCTCTCACTAGCGCGACGCCGCCGCCCGGAACGATGCCTTCCTCAACGGCAGCGCGGGTTGCGTGCATCGCGTCCTCGACGCGGGCCTTCTTTTCTTTCATCTCGGTCTCGGTCGCAGCACCGACTTTGATCACCGCCACGCCGCCGACGAGCTTCGCGAGACGCTCTTGCAGTTTCTCGCGATCGTAGTCGGAAGTCGTGTCTTCGATCTGCGCGCGCATCGTTTTGACGCGGCCTTCGATGTCCGCCTGCTTGCCGACGCCTTCGACGATCGTGGTGTTGTCTTTATCGATCGTCACTTTCTTGGCACGGCCGAGATCTTCAAGCTTCACGTTCTCGAGCTTGATGCCGAGATCTTCACTGATGACCTTGCCACCGGTGAGAATCGCGATGTCTTCGAGCATCGCCTTGCGACGATCGCCGAATCCCGGCGCCTTCACGGCGGCGATGTTCAGCGTGCCGCGGAGCTTGTTGACCACGAGGGTCGCGAGCGCTTCGCCTTCGACGTCTTCCGCGATGATCAACATCGGCTTGCCCATCTTGGCTACCTGCTCGAGCAACGGCAGCAGGTCCTTCATCGAGCTGATCTTCTTCTCATTGATCAGGATGAGTGGGTTCTCGAGCACCGCTTCCATCCGCTCCGGATCGGTAACGAAGTAGGGGCTGAGGTAACCGCGGTCGAACTGCATTCCCTCGACCACTTCGAGCGACGTATCCATCGTCTTCGATTCTTCAACGGTGATCACGCCGTCTTTTCCGACCTTGTTCATCGCTTCGGCGATGATGTTGCCGATGGTAGTGTCGCCGTTGGCCGAAACAGTTCCGACCTGCGCAATCGCATCACCCTTGACCGGCTTCGACAGACGCTTGATTTCCGCTGTCGCGCGTTCGACGGCCTTGTCGATGCCGCGCTTGAGAGCCATCGGGTTGGCGCCAGCTGCCACAGTCTTAACACCTTCGCGGAAGATCGCCTGTGCGAGAACGGTCGCAGTGGTGGTGCCGTCGCCGGCAACGTCAGAGGTCTTGGAAGCAACTTCGCGAACCATCTGAGCGCCCATATTCTCAAGCGCGTCCTTCAACTCGATCTCTTTCGCGACGGTGACGCCGTCTTTGGTGATTGTTGGGGAACCGAACTTCTTGTCGATCACGACGTTGCGGCCTTTGGGACCAAGAGTGATCTTTACAGCGTCGGCGAGCTGGTTGATGCCGCGGAGAATCGCCGCGCGCGATTCCTCACCGTGAATAACTTGCTTTGCCATCTCTTATTTACCACCTTTCTTTCCGCTGGCGGCGCCGGCGCGTTCGAGAATCCCAAGAATCTCGTCTTCGCGCATAATCAGCAATTCCTCGCCGTCGATCTTGATTTCCGAGCCGCTGTACTTGCCGAAGAGAACGCGATCGCCGGCCTTAACGTCGAGGGCCTGACGGGTTCCGTCTTCTTTGTATTTGCCTTCGCCTACGGCTACGACTTCGCCTTCCTGGGGTTTTTCCTTGGCAGTGTCCGGGATGATGATCCCACCTCGCACCTGCTCGCCTTCTTCGATCCGCTTGACGATCACACGGTCATGAAGAGGCCTGATATTGGTTGCCATACCTTGGTCTCCTTTCAAATTTGCCTGAGAAATTTAATGAAATTGGGTTTATAACTAGCACTCTATGAGATTGAGTGCCAAGAATAGAGCGGTTCCAGTACGTTGTCAACAGCAGGAGAAAGTTTCCCGCAAAGGCGCAAAGGCGCAAGAGAAGACCCAAGCTATTCAGGTAAAGAGTCAAAGCTGCTTAACGGTTTGACTTTGCGTCTTTGCGCCTTTGCGGGAGACTCTTCTACCGTGCGGCCCGCTTGAGGTGGCGGGAGCCGTTGCGGTCCTGTTTTTCGTACGTGGCGACGCGTTTGGCGAGCGTGTTTCGGTGAATTCCGAGCACCACCGCCGTTTTCGATAGGTGTTGTCTGTTTTTTGCGAGCGCCTTCTTTATGTAGAGCTTCTCAAACTCCCCGATCGCCTCATCCAGGAGGATCCGACCTTCCAACATCTCGTCGATTAAGGTTTCGAGACGGTTGTGAATCAAAGCTCTTTCCCTGTTAGCAGTCTGAAAGCCTCGAGATAACGGGATGTCGTGGCCTTCGCTACTTCATCCGGGATCGCAGGTGCAGGTGGTTTCTTGTCCCAGTCGAGCGTTTCCAGGTAGTCACGCACGAACTGTTTGTCGAATGACGGTTGTGAACGTCCGGGTTCGTACGAGTCGGCCGGCCAGAAGCGCGACGAGTCAGGTGTCAACACTTCGTCGACGAGCATCAGCTCTTCATTCTGATCGAGTCCAAACTCAAATTTCGTATCGGCGATGATGATGTCGCGTTCGCGAGCATAGTTGTGTGCTTCAGTGTAGAGCCGCAACGAAGTGTCGCGCAGCAACGCTGTTTGCTCCGCACCGATTAGATCGCGTACCTGATCCTCGGTGATGTTTTCGTCGTGTCCGTGTTCTGCCTTGGTCGATGGCGTGAAGATCGCTTCAGGCAGTTTCGCTGACTCCTGCAAACCTTCGGGCAGCTTATGGCCGCATACTTCGCCGGTGCGCTTGTAGTCTTTCCAACCCGAGCCGACGAGATAACCACGCACGACGCACTCGACCGGAAACACTTCCGCGCGTCGCACGAGCATCGATCGCCGCGCGAGCGTGTCGGCATGACGTCGCACTGACTCCGGCATGTCGTCCATCTTGCTTGCGATCAGATGATTCGCGACTACGTGTCCCAACTTCTCGAACCAGAATTCGGAAAGCGCGGTGAGCACTTCGCCTTTTCGTTCGATCGGCGTGGGCAGAATGCAGTCGAAAGCAGAGATGCGATCGGTGGCAACGATCAGCAGGCTGTTGTCGTCGACGGCGTAGACGTCGCGTACTTTTCCGCGACGTACCAGTTTCAGATCAGAGAATGATGTTTGTAGAAGAGTGGCAGCACTCATTGTCGATAGCTGCCCTTGTAGCAGCGTAGATTCAATTTTTTAGCGGCTGAGCCGGATTTTGCTCGCGCGAAAAAACTTTGTCAAGACGCTCGTTGATTTATGATCGTTAACCACAAGAGGCACAAAAGACACAAGAGGCACAAAGAAGATTTTTACCTGTTATGTTTTCCTTTGTGCCTTTTGTGTTCTTCGTTTGTGCCTCTTGTGGTTAAACGTTTAGAGCCTCACGCAGTCGACGAATTTGAGCAGCGTGATTGTGTGCGTGGTTCGCGTAGATCGTGAGCCAGTTTTCGGTTGTGTAGCGTCCGCTTTCCGTGTGTGTGCCGACTCGCTGCCAGTCTTCTTCCGTCATCATTTTCAGAAGCGGAACTGTGTTCGCGCGCGCGGCGCGAAAAGCTTCGAGGGCGGGAGCCATGTCGCGTTCGTTGTAACGAAGCCTGGTGGCGAAGTGGGCCTCATCGTAACCTTCGATGATGGCGTTGTCTTCGACGAGCAGTTTGCGGATGCGGAACGCAGAGGTGCTTTCGCTGTCGCCGAGATGATGAACTATCTCTCTCGCGCTCCATTTGCCGGGGATCGGATGTGCGTTAAGGCTCTCGGCGGGGAACCCTTCCAGCGCCTTCGTCACTTCGTCGTAGCCGGCAGCATACTGTGCAATGAGCTCATTTCGTTCTTCCGGGGTCATCGGTAATGTCTCCTTCATAACGCAGCATACCAGATCGGGAAGAGCGCAGTCAGGACATGGGTTTTCGCCGGCTGGTGGGAAGTTTGGACTTGTAACTCGGACCAATTCTCCTGTAGTATCTGCGGCTGAACCGAGTTGCGCCGAAAGACCCCAAGGTGCTTGCCCTCTGAGCCTCCTGTCAGTTTAGATTTCGACTAAAATACTTCGATGGCTACAGCTACTGACAGACAGAAAACCAATAAAGAAGGTTTCCCTGTTCCCGACTCAAGCGAACGGAAAGTCTCATTACTCGTCGTCGAGGATGACGAAAACATCTCGACCGCGATCAGCGAGTACTTTTCGCGCGCAGGCTATAACGTCAAGACTGTTGAAGACGGCCTGAATGGCGTGAAGGCCGCGTTGGATGACCCGCCGGATGCGGTCGTCCTCGACTTGATGTTGCCCAAGATGGACGGCCTCGCAGTTTGTAAGGAACTCAGGGAAAAGGTCGGCTACCTGCCGATATTGATGCTTACGGCCAAAGACGACGTCGTCGACAAGGTCCTGGGCCTCGAGATGGGCGCGGATGATTACATCACCAAGCCCTTTAGCCTGCGTGAGCTGGAAGCGCGTATCAAGTCGGTGTTGCGCCGCACGCGCAACGGTCCAAGTACCGACGGTATGCGCGACGAAGCGCCAATTGTTCGCGGCCGGCTGCGTATTGACTCAGCCAAGCGCGAAGTCACGATCGGCGACCGCCAGGTGGAATTGACGCCGAAAGAGTTTGATTTACTTCGTCTCTTTGCGTCGAATCCTGGCCGCGTTTTCCCGCGCAAGTACCTGCTTGAGAAGATCTGGGATTACTCCTACGAAGGTTACGACCGCACGATCGACTCGCACATAAATCGCCTGCGCGCCAAGATCGAGGAGAACCCCGAAAACCCGCAGATGGTCCTGACTGTCTGGGGAATCGGCTACAAGTTCAGCGACGAACAATGAGTTGGTTATTTGTACTTAGTCCTTGGTACTTTGTTTCGTGTCAGTAGTCAGTGGTCAGTATAACTAGCGAGGAACGGACAACTGACCACGGACAACTGACTAGCAAAACACCAAGTACAAAGCACTAAGCACCACTCATCCGTATCTTTCTTCACAAACCCCTATTAATTTCCAACCACTTATTGTATTCTTCGCTCCAGTTTGTACAAGATAGTGGGCCCCCCGACTACCTTGTCTCACGTTTCGCTATTTGAAACTGGAGGAGTCGAAGATGAACATTTATAGGCATATTCTGCCTGCTGTTCTCTTACTGGGGCCCGTGTTGACTTTTTCCGCGCCGATCCAGGCGCAAAGTAGTGTCGCCGCTTCGGCGCGACCTGCTGTTTCCGTCCTCGATAGCACTAAAGATCAAGATGGACTTGTCGGTTCCGTACGGCGAGTGAAGACGGAGTCTGCCCGGATCGAGATCAAAGACGGACGTCCAGTCGAAGGGGTACCGCAGTTAGTTGAATTAACCACCTACGGCATCAAGGGAAATCGGATCGAGAATACCTCCTACCCGATTGGCGCCTCGCTTGTAGGCAAAGAAGAATACAAATACGACAAACGCGGAAACATCACGGAGATGACGCTACGTGACAATAGTGGCGCCATCCTGAGCCGTGAAGCCTACTCGTATGAATTCGACAAGTTTGGTAACTGGACCAAGATGGTTACCAGTCTGGTTGTTTTCGAAAACGGGGAACTGAAGCGCGAGCCGACCGAGGTCACTTACCGGACGCTGACTTATTACTTCGACGATAACGTCGCGAAGGCGGTTAAGCAGCCCTTCGCGAGGGAGGTCGAGCAACCAGCGCCGTCAGTTGTAGCGGAACCGATTCGCGAAACACTTGGTCCCGCGGTGCCGGAGCCGGCTACAGACATTCAGCGAGTCGAAGTGTTGGAGGTAGGACTTGCAGCACCTTCGACTGGCTCGCTGGCAGACGCAGGTGAACCTCCGCCACTGCTTGAGCGAGTTAAGAAGGTGGAATCGGCTTTTGCGGCGCGCAAAGAAAAAGAAGCCGAGAATTCCGAGCCGGTCGGCGTCCAGCCTGAAACCAAAACTGAAGCTGCGCCTGAACCGAAGCCGGTAGCAAAGTCGGAATTCAAGCCAGAAGCAAAGCCGATCACTGTCGCGTTACAACCAGCGCCCGTCTCCACTGCACAGAAACTCGCAAATGATCTCTACCTCAGCGGTCGCGGTCAGGCTGAATCGGGCAACTTGCGCGGCGCGGTTGAGTCGTACCTGCAATCGATCAAGCTCGAACCAGGTTCCGCCGAGGTCTTTTTGAACCTGGGCCACGCGTACCTCAAACTCGAGAAGGACCGCGATGCGATCAAGGCCTTCAAGGAGTCGGTCAAGCTCAACTCAGGAAACGCAGAGACTCATTACGGACTTGGTTTCGCACACTTCCGATCGCACAAATTCAAAGAAGCCGCCGATGCTTTCAGGAAGGCGACCGAGCTAAGCCCGAAAATGGCGAAAGCGCACTACGGGCTCGCCCTTGCCTACCAGGAGACCGGATACACGCACGGATTACTGGCTGAGCACCGAATCCTCGAGAGACTCGACTCCAGCCTTGCGAAAAAGTTGGCGCAAACGTTTCCCCAGTACAACTTTTCTTGCAGGCACTTAAGCGGTTGTCCGTGATGCACGTCTTGAAGGAGTAGTAATGAATGATCGGTTTGTCGTATTGACTGGACACCTCAACAATTATCCCCTGCCTGATCTGATTGGGATTCTTCGTCACCAGCGGAAGTCGGGACGATTACTCATCGAATACCCAAAAGGGCCGGCGACGTTCTTCTTTCAGAACGGGGAACTCATCGATGCGCGGATGAATGAACTCACCGGGCTTCAGGCGATCGTGGTCGCGATGTCGCAGCCGGAAGCTTCGTTCAACTTCAATCCGCTCATTCAAAGTTCGCGACGGTCCATTGAACCGTCGTTGCAGCGAGTGGTTTCGGAACTGCTTGGCTGTTGGGATGAGAGCACGTTGCAAATCGAAGCTATGCCGGTGGTGGCGGCAGTGCCCGCGAGACCTGAACCGCTCGCTTTACCTCCGGCGCCGCAATCGTCGTCGCTGGTCCAGCAACGTTCCGTGTTGTTGGCTGCGGCTGTATTGATTGGTGTGGGTTTGTCAACAGTGATTGCGGTGACTGGAGGGTTTCAAAGCGCCGATGCGCCCCCCGTTGCTGCTGCTTCTCCTGCAACACCGATTCCTGCATCACAGCCCCCTTCGAAACCGGAACCCGCTGCGAAGCCA
>DASRPN010000056.1:0-5776 GCA_035646355.1 Pyrinomonadaceae bacterium
CTTTTTTAACGAAGACGGGGCTGAAACGGAGATTGCGTAGGAATACAAGATTCCTGCAATATTCCGCGGCCCCTTATGCTTTGTTTCCTCGCCCTCATTTGCTAACCTGTTTGAGCCCCCACTGTTCTAATAATTCGCCCCGACACTATCAGTATTCAGGAGTGCGGCTAGTGCATTCCTATGAGGATTGAAGGAGCAAACTATGAGCTTTAACAGGTTTCGTCCATTCACCGCCGGTTGCGCGCTTGCCGTCCTGATGTTGGCTGCACCGTTGGTGTTGGGCCAGGTAACACCGACACAAACCAGCACGGCCACGCGGGAACGCAGCATCTCAATTCGTTCCGTTCCCAGCGGCTCGAAGATGAAGTTCAGAGGGGTCGTAATAGAACGCAACGCAGATACGTTCACGATTCGCGACCGCAGTCGCGCCGACTATCAGGTTGTCATTACCGACGATACCAGTATCAAAACCCACGGTGGGTTCTTCCGCCGGGGTAAGAGCTATCCGGTCACAGATATCCTGCGAGGTTTGATCGTAGAGGTTGAAGGACGCGGCGATAACCAGGGCGCGCTCGTAGCCGAGAAGATTCGTTTTAACGAATCAGACATGCGTGCCGCCATCACCAGCGACACGCGCGTCAGTCCGGTCGAAGCAAACCAGGAACGCATGGCAGGCCAGATGGATGAGCTCTATGCCGTGGCTGCGGAAGCTCGCGCCGAAGTGAAAGCGGTGAACGAGCGTGTTTCGGCCCTCGACGATTTCGACGTGCAGGAGACAACGGCTGTCACCTTCCGAACAAACAGTGCGGTGTTGTCACCGGAAGCCAAGCGACAGCTTGACGAACTTGCCGCCAAGACGCAGGGCGCGCGCGCGTTCATGATCGAAGTTGCCGGCCATACTGATTCCACCGGCAGCGACGCGAAGAACTTCCGGCTGAGCCGCCAGCGTGCTGACGCCGTTATTCAATACCTGGCTGTGCAGCACAAGATTCCGATGCGCCGCTTCGTGACTCCGATGGGTTATGGCAAGACGGACGCGGTTGCCGACAACACCAGCCGCGAGGGCCGCCAGCAGAACCGTCGCGTGGACGTGAAGATGATCATCAATCGTGGTATGAACGCCACGGGAACAACCACGGGCAGTGCGGCGCCAACACGGCCGTAGTTTCCGCATAGCGGAGTGAGTGAGTTAACAACAGGTCTTCATCCGAAAAATCGGGTGAAGACCTGTTGGTGTGTCCGGCGATGGCGATTGGGGGTTATAACAAACGTGTTGTGATTAACTTGCTTAAATTCACATACGGGCAACCTTCTGTTTGAAACGAGTATACGGTTTCGCATCCTCAGACCCGTTTTCGCACATCCGCGACGCCACATATGGTCTCGCGACGCCAAAAACAGCGGTTTTTCGGGGGTTTTGTGTGGCCTCGCGATTGCTCTAACAACCCTGCTATGACAAATGCTGAAGTCTTCCCAATAGCGCAAAGCGATCTCGTCGCGAAGCCGAAATCGAAAACGCAGGAGCTTGCGCCGCAGTCGGACCATGCGCTGGCTATCAAGGCCGGTGAAGGTGACATGGGCGCGTTTGAACAACTTTACGAGCGCCACAACCGTCGCGTGTATTCGTTGTGTCTGCGAATGACGCAGAACGTAGCGGAAGCGGAGGATCTCGCGCAGGAAGCTTTCATCCAGCTCTTTAGGAAGATTGGCAGCTTTCGTGGCGAGTCGGCGTTCACCACCTGGTTACACCGGCTTACTGTCAACCAGTGTCTGATGCACTTCCGCAAGAGAAGTGTGAAGCTGGAGAAAACTACCGAGGAAGGTGAGACTCCAGTGCAGATTGTGCGCGGTACCGAAAACCCGAACGCGATGCCGGTGATTGATCGCATCGCGCTCGATAATGCGTTGAGACAGTTGCCGCCGGGATATCGCACGGTGTTCATGCTGCACGATATCGAAGGCCATGAACACGAAGAGATCGCGAGGATGCTCGGCGTGGCGGTCGGAACTTCGAAGTCTCAGCTACACAAGGCGCGCATGAAACTGCGCAAGATTCTCAGGTCGCGTAACGGCGCGCCCAAGAGCTAATTCAGGTCCGTTCTTCTCAGTTGACCGCTTGCATTGTGCAGCCACTTGGTTGCATAAAGGCAAGCGGTTTTTCTTTTCGCTAACGGAGACAACTGAATGAGTGAACGCAATGTTACTTTCTACCGCTGGGACGACATGCCGAAGGAGAAGTTAAGCGAGACCCTGGACCGCCGGCTCATCACGGGCGACCGCATGATGATCTCGCACGTCTATCTCAAGAAGGGCTCGGTCGTACCACGGCATTCACACGAAAACGAGCAGATCACATACATCCTCGAGGGTGGACTGCGTTTCTGGATTGGTCCGGATGAATCGCAGGTGATCGACGTACTCGCCGGCGAAGTGTTGCACATTCCTTCGATGGTCCAACACAAGGCCGAAGCACTCGAAGACACGCTCGACGTCGACGTGTTCAGTCCGCCACGTGAGGATTGGCTCAACAAGACTGACGACTACCTGCGCCGGTAAATGGACCTCGGACTCAAAGAAAAAGTCGCGCTCGTAGCAGCAGCGAGCCGTGGACTCGGACGCGCCGTAGCCGAGGAACTTGCGGCCGAGGGCGCCGGGCTCGTTCTGTGTGCGCGCGATCCGGCGACGCTTGCAGAAACGGCAGCGGCAATCGCGGACAGTACTGGCGCGCATGTGTTGGCTGTGCCGGCGGACGTGACCGATGTGAACCAGGTGGCGCGGGTGGTCCAGTCAGGTAACGAGCGATTCGGACGTATCGACATCCTGGTCACGAATGCAGGTGGTCCACCGGCAGGACGGTTCGATCAGCTCACCCGCGAACAATGGGAACAGGCGTCACGGCTGACGCTCTTCAGCGCGATCGAGCTTGCGCGTCAGGTCCTGCCAGGCATGAAGGAGCGACGTTGGGGACGAATACTCAACATCACCTCGATCGCGGTAAAACAGCCGGTCGATAACCTGATGTTATCAAACAGTTTGCGCGCCGGATTGACAGGATTTGCGCGAACCCTCGCGAACGAAGTCGCTGCAGACGGCGTCACAGTCAACAACATCCTGCCCGGTTACACGCGAACTGAACGTTTGGAGGAGTTAGCTGAAATGATGGCCGACAAACTCGGCATCAGCGCAGCAGAGTTTCGCGGTAAATGGGAACAAGAGATCCCGATGGGCCGCCTTGGCGAGCCGCGCGAGTTTGCCGCGCTCGCCGCATTTCTGGTTTCGGAACGCGCAAGTTACATCACCGGCACGTCGATCCAGGTCGACGGCGGCTGGATTCGATCACTGGTCTAACAAAAACTCTCACCCTCCTTTCTTTTACGCGCAAGTTTTCTGAGGCGAGTCGTTCTCTGGTCTAGTTAGATCTCTCCTGTTGCTCTCATCTCCCAAAAAACTTCGGGAAGAATTCAACGTAATCGAACGTCGAACAGAACGGAGATCTACGTATGAGCAACGAACAGATCGGGAAGCTATTCAACGTGCGTTCGCACAATCCCTCCTTTTTTTCGGTCAGGGACAATTCTGTTTTCAGAGGTGAGCTGCTGGATTTTTGCATTCCGGTGAACCTTCACTTTCCTCCGGTAGAGTTGGTCCAGATGGTCCACGAACACTTGCCCGAGATCCTGAGGTACTACCCGGACTATGCGGAGGTACATCAGCAACACATCAGCGACGTAACGGGGCTCGCACCTGAAACGATTGTCCCGTGCAATGGCTCAACTGAAATCATCACGCATCTTTGCCAGCGTACCCGTGGCCCGATCGTCACATCCGTGCCGACCTTCAGCCGGTGGACGGACCTGCCGGAGGAACTGCACATTCCGATTCACCCAATTGTGCGAACGCGCGAGAAGAATTTCAGATTGACGGTGGACCAGATCGTCGCGCACGTGCGGGAGGTGAATGCGCGGACGCTGGTTATCTCGAATCCCAACAATCCCACCGGCGCCTGGTTTACGTTGGACGAGATCAGAGAACTCTCATTCTTGCTGGAAGATCTCGACGCGGTGATTGTTGATGAATCGTTTATCGATTTTTCTGAGTTGAAGAGCGCCGCGAGCCATGTGAACGAGGTTTCGAATCTGATCGTCGTGAAGAGTATGGGGAAATCGCTGGGCTGGCATGGTGTGCGACTTGGCTACGCGGTTGCGGACCATAGAACCGCCCGGCAGTTACGCGATCAACTCCCGTTCTGGAACATCAACGGTCTCGCCGCTTACGTTTTGAAATGCCTAACGAACTTCAAATCGGAATTTCTCGCCAGCTTCGCGCAAGTTGCTGAAGACCGGTGCTACATGGAAGCGCGATTCGCCGATTTTCCGGAGCTCACAGTTTACCCGTCGCAGGCAAACTTTCTGTTTGTCGAGTTGCCGGTTCGTATCTCAGGACGCAAGCTGCGCGACCGGCTTTTGGCGAATCACGGCGTGATGGTCCGTGAGTGCAGCAACAAGATTGGCTCGAGCGAACAGTACCTGCGCGTGGCTGTGCAAACGCCGGCTGCGACGGACGCGTTGATTACAGCGCTTGAGATAGAACTGGCATCTACGTAATATCTCCTGCACGAAAGGGAACAATATGATCAAATCAATTCGTGGCAGCACCAAGTGATAACTCGATAGAGACGCCTTTGAAGAACTTATCGCCCCTTACCGGCGAAGGAGTGATCATCGATATCGGGACCGGCGACGGGCGCTTTGTGTACCAGTCTGCGCGTCAGAACCCGAACAAGTTCTACATCGGGATAGATCCGAACGTCCGTCCCCTCGAGAAGATCTCGGAGAAGATTCATCGGAAGCCGTCGAAGGGCGGTGCGCAGAACGTACTTTTCATTCAGGCGGCGGTTGAAGATCTGCCGCCGGAGTTGGACGGCGTCGCCGATGAAGTGCACGTGCACTTTCCGTGGGGCAGTTTATTGCGCGTCTTCGCTACTGGCGACGTCGATATTCTTCGGCACGTAAGACGGATCTGTTCAGCGGGTGCGTTGTTGGAAGTCGTGATTAACGACCATATTGCCGATCAACTCACTGAACGTTATCGATCTGCTGGATTTGAGGTTTTGGAACACGGATCTGTGCCTGCCGCTCAATGGTCGGAATTCGAAACCACGTGGGCCAGACGATTAAAGCAAAATGAACACAGACCCGTGTTCCACTTAATCGCGCGCGCTGTTTAGAAACTCTGATCGTCCGCCGATGGGCCATAAAGTGCCGGGACTTTTGCGCCCATCAAGCGCAGGTAAACCGTCATTTGTCCGCGGTGGTGCGACCAGTGATTGATCGTGTCCTGGATCGCCTCCTCGCGTGTTGGTTCCCACACGACATTTCCGCCTGCGAGCAGTTTCCACTTCGTCAACAAGTGTTCGTCAGACGTCTTTTCGAGTGCGGCACGAGCGCCGGCCGCGGTCTCGTCGAGCGCCTTGAGCAGCGCGTCCTTCGTTTCTTTCGGGGGTTGTTTCGTGCCCTCACCTTTGGCGGGTGCGATGTCTAATTCGTCGCGGTCGATCTCCATCGTGATCCAACTCGGCATCGTCGCGATCATGTCCGCGAGATAACCGAAGATCATCGATTTGTCGTGCGGCTTCCAGTTGTAATGTTCGTTCGGGACCTGTTCGAGTGCTTTGCGGGAACGTTCGACTTCGCGATCGAGCTCTGCTCGAAAAAACTCTGTTAGTTTCATAGGCGTACTCCCCATACGCGAGTGTATCTCCGTGTGCAACGGTTTG
>DASRPN010000057.1:0-3740 GCA_035646355.1 Pyrinomonadaceae bacterium
GCTCTCTGTCAGGAGCTGGCGCACAACCCGCATTCGACTCGCACCGAGTGCTGTTCGCAGGGCGATCTCTTTCTGACGGTACGCCGCTCGCGCGAGCAACAGATTGGCGACATTCGCGCAGGCGATCAGCAGCACCACGGCTACAGCCCCAAGCAGAATCAGCAGCGACGTTCTCAATTCGCCGACCATTCGTTCGCGCAACTCGGTAATACTGACGCCCCAGCCCATATTTGTTACCGGGTAGGTTTGGGCCAGACGTTGGTTGATCGTGTCCATCTCAGCGCGAACCTGGGCCAATGAAACGTTCGGCTTCAAGCGTGCGACGACGTTGACGTAACGATTGTCGCGCGGCTCAGTCGCCAGATCGGGCGTGAACGCCGCCCATAGTTCGCAATCATTTGGATAGTTAAAACCCGGCGGCATAATGCCGACGACTGTCGTGCTTGTCCCACGGATCTTGATTTGGCTGTTCACGACGTTCGCAGCGCCGCCGAATCTTCGTTGCCACAGCTCATGGCTGATCACCGCGACCCATTCGCTCTTCTGCTGAACGTCGCCGGCACCAATCCAACGGCCGTGAATCGGGTTGATCCGGAACAAGGGAAAGAACTCGGCCGACACACTTGCCGCGCGCACACGTTCAACCTCGTCGCCAAAGCTCACAAAAGAGCCGCCCGAAACAAATGACGCAATCTGCTCAAACGACTGGCTTTGTTTTTGCCAGTCGTCGATGTCAGGCACCGACATGTTGCTGTCTGTGATTCCCTGCGGCAGGTTCTGGCCTTCAAGCAACACGATGCGTTCCGGCTCTGGAAACTCAAGCGGTCGCAACAACACCGAGTTGACGACCGTGAACATCGCCGTCGTCGCGCCGATGCCCAGCGCGAGTGTGGAAACAGCGATAACCAGAAAGCCCGGGCGTTTGAGAAAACTGCGTACGCCGTAACGAATGTCTTTGAGTAAGTTGTCCATAATCGTAGACCTTTGTGCTTTGTGTTTTGTGCTTTGTACTTAGTTCTTCGTTATTTCTCCGCTAGCTCAAAAGACAGCTTGAGGCGTCAGTTTCGCTAGCGAACAAAGCACTAAGTACCAAGCACCAAGAACGTCTTTATTCGTTTCTTAATGCAATCAGGGGATCAACCTTCGTCGCGCGCCGCGCGGGGACGTAACACGCAAAAAGTGCCACACCAATCAACAGCACCGAGACGGAGATAAAGGTCAACGGATCAGTTGCGCTCACGCCGTAAAGCACGCTCGTGATCGCGCGAGTCGCGAGGTAAGCGCCGCTCAATCCGATAGCTGCACCGATGAGCGTGAGTTTCAATCCGTGATTCAGGACCAGCCGTAACACGTCGCCCAATTGCGCGCCGAGCGCCATGCGAATGCCGATCTCATGCGTGCGTTGCGAGACGGCGTACGACGTGATGCCGTAGATTCCGATCGCCGAAAGCAATAGGGCGACAAGTCCAAACACACCCAACACCATCGCCGCGATCTTTGACGGAAAGAGGGCCAGTCGCATGTGTTCGGTCAACGTCTTCACTTCGAAAAGGGGTAGGTTCGGATCGAGCGCCTGCACTTCCCCTCGCACGGCCGCAAATACAGGTTCCGGATTGCCGGTCGTGCGGACCATGATCGAACCGCTCGACATGTAGTCCTGGGTCAAAGGCGTCCAGATGAACGACCGCGGATCCTCGGCGATGTTGAAATACTTTCCGTCACGCGCCACGCCGACGATGCGTATGAATGGACCCTTCTCCTCTCCCCAACTGACTCGCTTGCCGACTGCTTCGGCGGGCGACTTCACCGCCGGCATCAGGCGACGCACGAAAGTTTCGTTGACGATCGCGACCTGTTCTGATTTTTCGACGTCCTGTTCCGTGAACTCGCGTCCACTTACGATCTGAGTCGCCATCGTCTCGAAGTAACGTGGTCCGGCAGCCGCGTTCATCGCGGAGGGCGCGTTGCCACCACGCTGGACGGGCATGCCTTCGACGTAAATGGTTCGACTGTTGAAGTTCAAACTTAACGGCACGTAGCTGGAAATGGCGGCCGACTTCACTCCCGGCAGCGCTCGCACTCGTTCGGCAAGCTGATGGTGGAACTGCTGTCCGCGCGGTTCGTCGTAGCCCTGCAAACTGAGATCAAACGACATGGTCAACGCGTTTTGCGGATCGAAACCGGGGTTCATCGTTTGCAGTTGCTGAAGCGTACGCACGACGAGACCGGCGGCGATCAGGACCACGAGAGAGACCGCGACTTGGGCCACGACGAGCACGCTGCGCAGACGCGTCCGGCCCCCTCCGCCTTGCGCCGACGTGTCTTTCAAAGCGTTCAACAGGTTCGGCCGCGTGGATTGCAGCGCGGGCGCCAATCCGAACACCGCACCCGCGACAAGCGATACGCCTAGTGAAAACAGCAACACTCGCCAGTCGAGCCCGAGATCGATTGTCAACGGAAAATCGATCGGCGGCTTGAAGGCCAGCAACGCTTTGACGATCCAAATGGCGAGCAATAAACCCGCACCGCCACCTACGATCGAGAGCAACAGACTTTCGGTCAGTAATTGGCGAATCAGGCGAATACGGCTCGCGCCCATCGCCAGCCGGATCGCAATCTCACGACGCCGATCCGTCGCGCGCGCGAGCATTAAACCTGCCAGGTTCGTGCACGTTACGAGTAAGACAAGTGCGACCGCGGCCATCAGTACCCAGGTAAAGCTCACCACTGCGCCGCGTAACTCGGGAATGATGAACCCAGGTGGTCCAAGTTGTATTGATTGTCCTTCGTTTGTGTCGGGGTACTCTTTTGCGAGTTGCAGCGCCAGGAGGTTCAACGAGGCTTCAGCCTGCGACGCATTGACTCCAGGTTTGAGACGAGCGACAGCGAAGAAGTTGTTCTCGTCGCGTTCGTCGAGCGTGTTCGATCCGGGTTCCGCCCACTCCAGCATCGACACGGGCAGCCACAACTCCGGCTCGTAAACCTGCTCCGTTCCTTTAAACGCCTCCGGCGCGATGCCGATGACGCGAAACTGGTGGTTGTTGAGGAGAATGTCTTTGCCGACAATTCCCGGATCGCCAGCAAAGCGGCGTTGCCAACCGTCGAAACTAAGCACGACGACGGGATGCGTCAGTCGGGTCTTGTCTTCTTCGGGAAGAAACGTGCGGCCGTGGATCGCCTTCACGCCGAGCACGTCGAAGTAGTTACCGGTAACTTCATAACCCCAGATTCGTTCGTTCGCGCCGGAACGGCTCAAGCTCAACGGGATGAAGCGGTAAAGCAGGAGGCCGGATAAAACTTCATTTCGATCGCGGAACTCGAGATAGTTCGGATAGGAGAGCGCCGACATCTCATCGTTATTCCGGCGCATGTTCATCGCGACGACTTCGTCGGGCCGCTCCACTGCAAGCGAGCGCAACAACACAGTATTGACGAGACTGAAGATGGCAGTGTTCGCACCGATTCCCAGCGCGAGCGTCAACAGCGCAACCAAAGCAAAACCCGGGCGCTGCCACAACGAACGCCCCGCGTAATAGATTTCTTTGAACACGATTTCTCCTTACAACTTGTCAGTGGTCAGTTGTCCGTGGTCCGTGGCCCCCCGCTAGTTTTGAGAACTACTGACTACTGGCCACTAACTACTGCACAAACTATTCGTTCCGCAATGCCACGAGGGGATCGACTTTCGTCGCCCGGCGCGCCGGTATGTAACAGGCGATGAACGCCACTAACGCAAGAAA
>DASRPN010000058.1:0-105497 GCA_035646355.1 Pyrinomonadaceae bacterium
CCTTATTCGGATTGCTGACTACGCCGCCTATTGCGCCGGTGGTCGTTGATTGCGCCGCCGCAATTGAGCTGAGACCAAGCAGCAACAAGCATAGTAAAGAAAGCTTGATTATTTTCGACATACTGGGGAACTCCTTAGGCAATGAGTTAACGTAAACGCGCCTCAGCCCCTCGGGAAGCGCCGGGTTGTTGTTAGCCAAATTTTTAGTGAACCTGAATTCAAATTCAAGAGGAATCGGCGAAGGCGATTGCTATTAAGACGCGACTTCTATCACGCTTAGCTCGCTTTCCGCAAGTCTAAGTATCGACTGAGTCTATTAAATCTTTATGACTCATTTTGTGTCGAAGTAAAGTGCGAGCCGGGGGCAATTATCAGAGCATTTCAAATTCGCAATAGCTGTGCCGAATAACGTTGTCCAACACGCCATTCGACAAAACGATTTGTGCCAATACTTACCCCTTTGCGACGTGAGGCCACGTGCCTAAAACGAAGCTGAGAATTTGTATTTGATCCGAAAATCAGGACGACGGATCAGACCCGTTCCACGATCATCGCGATACCTTGTCCGCCACCGATGCAGGCCGTCGCCAATCCATAGCGTCCATTGCGTCGTTGCAGCTCGTGCAACAGCGTCAACACGAGACGCGTACCGGTCGCTCCCAATGGGTGACCAAGCGCGATCGCACCGCCGTTTACGTTTGTGCGATTTCGGTCCAGTCCGAGCTCTTTTTCCACTGCCAGGTACTGCGCCGCGAACGCCTCGTTCACTTCGACGAGGTCCATGTCGTTTAGTGACAGATTAGCTTTCTGTAGCGCTGCGCGAGTCGCGGGTACGGGACCAATGCCCATGATCTCCGGTTCGACGCCAGCGTAAGCCCAACTAACGATCCGCCCCATCGGTTTGAGATCGCGCTGCTTCACAATCTCTTCGCCGGCGATCACGAGCGCCGCGGCACCGTCGACGATTCCCGATGCGTTTCCAGCCGTGACAAATCCATCCTTTGCAAACGCCGGTTTCAAGTTTGCGAGAATTTCAAGCGTCGTTTCCGGTCGCGGGTGATCGTCGCGATCGACCTGGACCGTTCCTTTGCGCGTCTTCACTTCCACCGGCACGATCTCTTCTGCGAGATAGCCGGCGTCGAGCGCACGTTTCGCTTCCTGCTGCGAACGCAACGCATACTTGTCCTGCTCTTCGCGCGAGACTTCAAACTTTCGGGCCATGTTTTCCGCAGTACCGGCCATCGGCGTGTTGCAGTACGTGTCGAGCAACGCGACCATCAGGCTGTCTTCCAGTTTTCCCTGTCCGAGCGCGAATCCTGAACGCGCGCCGCGAATGACGTGCGGCGCCTGCGACATCGATTCCATTCCGCCGACTAAACATGTCTGTGCTTCGCCGAGTTGGATCATCTGCGCGCCGGATACGATCGATTGAATGCCGCTGCCGCAGAGTCGATTTACAGTCAGCGCCGGGCGGTCGAACGGCACGCCGGCCTTGAGCGCGACGTGACGTGCGCCGTAGATCGCATCGCCTGAAGTCTGTAACGCGTTTCCGATCACTGTGTGATCGATTTCATCCGGCTTTACATGAGTCGCTTCCAGAGCGCCACGTGCAGCTACTGCTCCAAGGTCTATTGCCGATACATCTTTCAGCACGCCGACGTACTCGCCCATCGCCGTGCGCTTGCCGCCAAGTATGAAAACTTCCTTACTCATGATTCATATCCCCTACTGCGAAATTCGTGTTGTGTACCACAAAAGGCACAACCGAAAGCCACAAAAAGGCGCAAAAAAACAATGCTTCTTCAGTCTTGTGCCTCTTGCTTCTGCTTGTGCCTCCTTGCGATACAAAAAACCTTGAAGGCTAGCAGACGGTGAACGGGCCGGTCAAATTCGTCATCTGGTTTGCTGAGGGCAGCTTGCCGAGCCTCTATCACCTGGAGGAGTCCAATGTGCTGTCATCGAAAACCCTTCGCCTCTAACGTTCTGGCAATAGTATTTCTCGTTCTCATGTTTTCGGTGCCTTCGGGGCATGTGCGCGCCCAGGAACGCGCCCAGGAAAAGGCCAGCGATCTGGATCGTGAGCGTCGCCGGACCATGTCGAAGAGAATCAAAGGAGGATCTAAAGGAAAACTATTACGACTCCAATTTCGCGGGGTGGAACATCGTGACGTAACGCCGGATGACATTCGCTTGCCTACTGCGGAAGATCTCGCTGCCGGTCGTGATACCGTGTTGTCGTATGCTGCGTCGCTCGTCGGTGTAAAGGTCGATCCGGTTGAGGCAGGAAAGCTGTTTCCAATCGTTCGGCCGAAGAAGTAATCATCACCCGCTGAAGCGGTGTTGTTGCAGGTAGCGGTGCAGGAGTTCTTCGAGGAAGCCTTCGTATGTGAACTTCTCGACATCGTACACCGGACGAATCTTGTAAAGAATCGGTAGCGCGACTCGCCACGCCATCCACTGGCGCGGCACGTCGCCGAGATCCCAGCGGCGGCGCAGAAACGTTTCCACCACCTGGATTTCCGATTCAGTCAAACTATTCAAATTCGCGACAAAGTCGACCGGCTTGAATGAGCGACGCAGCGCGGGATCACTGACAGGAGAAGCAAAAACCTGGGAGAACTCCGGCGCCTCAGCTTCTCTTTCACGCACCACTACGGTTCCGGCGACCATGTCGCCAACGCGTTGATCCCGTGCATTGATGAACACTGAGATTAGACCGATCGAGTAGAAGGGCGCTGGCATCATGTCGAGGCTGCGCAGAAGGTTGCGCACTGACGCTTCCCAGAACGTGATGGGCCGTCCGTCCTCGCGCAGCACGCGCAACTTCAGCCAGCGCTTGCCCGGCGTTTGTCCGCTCCAAATCCATTCGAAAAACGCAAAGTAACCCGAGAACGTCAGGAACAGCAGAATGATCATCACCGCGTAGATCCACTTCGGTGCCGACGCAAACAGGTCCCAAACTGAGGAGATGCTGGAGAGGATCAGCGCAGCCATTGCGATGATGGCAATCGCACATCCTTGAATCGCATGGTCTACGGCGCAGGCGAGAAAACGGTTGCCGATGGACGCGAGCGCAAAGTGCAGCGGTACGCGCTCAGGTGTTTCGATAACGAGTGTGTCTTCAGTTGTGACAGTCGCAGACATCCGTGTTATTCAAACTGAACTCGCAAAAACTTGCGCTTTCCAACTTGCAGCGTAACTGTCATACCGGGTTTCCAAATGGTTATTGAATTCACGATGGTTTGCCGTTCGCCATCAACGTAAACCCCGCCTTGCTGAATAAATCTACGCGCTTCAGCTTTGGACGAAGCCAATCCGACAACGTGCAATAAGTGTGACAAATCCCAACCGCGAGGATGATTGGATGGAAGTGTTCGAAGTTCTATGTCCTCGGGTGTTTCCTTGTTACGGAATCTTCGAACAAACTCCTCTTCTGCAGCATCAGCATCAGCTTTCGAATGAAAGTCTGCGACGAGCTTCTTCGCTAGATCGACTTTCACATCGCGTGGATTGCGATCGCTTGCACGCAACGATGTGATCTCGGACGGCGACAGATCCGTGCAGAGTTCGTAGTAGCGCCACATCAGGTCATCGGAGATCGACATTACCTTACCGAAGATCTCCTGTGGCGGTTCGTTGATGCCGATGTAGTTTCCCAAACTCTTCGACATCTTTTGCACGCCGTCAGTCCCTTCCAGGAGCGGCATGATCACAGCGACCTGCGAATCCTGCTCGTACTCGCGTTGCAGGTTGCGGCCCATCAGCAGGTTGAACTTCTGGTCCGTGCCACCAAGCTCGACGTCCGCTTCCAACGCTACCGAGTCGTAGGCCATCACGAGCGGATACATTACCTCGTGCAACGCCAGCGGCCGATTCGCTTCAAGACGCTGATGAAAGTCGTCGCGTTCGAGAATCTGCCGCACCGTGACGTGCGATGAGAGACGCAGAAACCCGGCGGATCCCATTTCATTCATCCACCGGGAGTTAAATTCGATAACGGTCTTTTCCGGATCGAGAAGTTTGAAGATCTGTTGCTTGTATGTTTCGGCGTTGGCGTCGATCTCTTCCCGGGTGAGTTGCGGTCGCGTGGTGTTCTTGCCGGAAGGATCTCCGATCATTCCCGTGAAGTCGCCGATCAAGAAAATCGCAATATGGCCCAGCTCCTGAAACGCGCGCAGTTTGCGGATCACGACGGTGTGACCAAGGTGGATGTCAGGGGCCGTAGGGTCTGCGCCGAGCTTCACGCGCAGAGGTTTGCCGGTTGCAGCGGACCGCTCGAGTTTCGTGCGCAATTCCTCCCTGCGAATGATCTCGGTCGTGCCTTTGGCAAGGTATGAAAGCTGTTCGTCAATCGTCATTTCTCTTCGAGCTGGTCGACTATCGACCTAACGGCTTCCGGATACAATATGTGTTCTTGCTCCAGAATTCGAGTAGAAAGTGTTTCGACGGTGTCGTCGTCGAGGACTGGGACGGTGCGCTGGGCAATGATCGGACCGCCGTCGAGCGTGTTGTCGACGAAGTGGACCGTGCAGCCGCTGACCTTCGCGCCATGATCGAGAGCTTGTCGCTGCGCGTCGAGACCGGGAAACAAAGGCAGCAAACTGGGGTGGATGTTGAGGATGCGCTCCGCAAACGAGTTGACGAAAAACGGCGACAAGACCCGCATGTAACCTGCGAGACAAACCAGATCGACGCGTTCTTCGCGCAAAACGGAAACGATCTCGCGATCGTGTTCTTCACGTTTACGTCCGCGTCGTTCGATGACGAGTGTTTTGAGCGAACGCTCCCGGGCGGCGTGCAGGCCTTTCGCATCAGGCTGATCGCTGATTACGAGGGCGATCTCTGTGTTTGGAATTGTGCCGTTTTGGATCGCATCGGCGAGCGCAACCATGTTCGATCCGCGGCCGGAGATTAAGATCGCGATCCGTGTAGACATCAGTCGATCGAAACTGTGCGGTTACCTTCGACGACCTCGCCGATCTCGAAACACAAATTACCAGAATCGCAAATATGAGTTTTGATCGGACCGACGTTCTCTTGCGAACAAACGATCACCATGCCCACGCCCATGTTGAACGTGCGATACATCTCGCTTTCTGAGACGTTCCCGAGTTCACGCAGTAGATCGAAAACGGATAAGACGGGCCAGGAGCCTTTCCGGATCTTCACCGCAGAACCTTCCGGGAGGATGCGCGGGATATTGTCAGTTAGACCACCGCCCGTGATGTGGGCGAGGCCTTTGATCAAGCCGGTGTCGAGGAAGCCGTCGAGTGGTTTGAGATAACTGAGATGCGGCAACAGCAACGTCTCTGACGCAGTTAGTTCCATTCGCGGCAAGCGTGTGTCGGGTTTATAACCGGCGACGTCGAAGAACAATTTTCGTGCGAGTGAGTAACCGTTTGTGTGCAAACCCGCGGAGGGAAGCGCGATCAACGCGTCGCCGGGAGCGATGGTTTTTCCGTCGATGATTTTTGCGCGATCGACTACGCCAACGATGAAGCCGGCAATATCGTATTCGCCTTCCTGGTAGAAGCCCGGCATCTCGGCGGTCTCGCCACCCAGGAGCACACACCCGTTTTCACGACAGCCGTTCGCTACTCCTTCGACGATGCCGGCGACGACGTCGGGCGACAGTTTTCCGGTGGCGATGTAGTCGAGAAAGAAAAGCGGGCGCGCGCCCTGCACGAGGATGTCGTTGACGCAATGATTCACGAGATCGCGTCCGACGGTGTTATGGACGTCAGTGACGAACGCGATCTTGAGTTTGGTTCCGACTCCATCTGCCGAAGCGACCAAAACCGGTTGCGCCATGTTTGGAAATGCGCCGTCAAACATGCCGCCGAAGCTGCCGATTTCGGAGAGTGTGCGTTGATTGAACGTGGTGCGCGCGAGCTCTTTGATCCTGTCGGTTGCTCGCGTCGCGGCGTCGATGTCGACACCTGAATCCGCGTAGGAAATTGGTTTCGTCATGTCATCAATTCGAATTTCGAAATTCGAATTTCGAAATTATTTCTTCTGTCGTGGTGGTGGACCAAAATCGCCGTAAGCGATGAAACCGGAACGCGAGGAATCATCTTTCTGGGCGGTGCGGCCAACCCACAGATCTTCCGTGGCTTCTTTCGCCGCTTTCACTGTGGTATCGCCTTGCTTGCCACGCGTAGTGATCGCGATCTCGCCGTGCAAATCAGTGCGATAAAGTTTCATCGCCGGACTGGCTGCCCGCAGGCGATCCAACACTGATTGCGCGGGATGCCCGTAACGGTTCCACGCGCCACAGGAGACGATCGCGATCTCCGGTTTCACCCGGTCAAGGAAATCTTTGGTCGAAGCATACTTGGAACCGTGATGCGACACCTTCAGTACTTGCCCCTCGAGATTGAGATCTTTGGTCAACAGGCGATGTTCGGTCTGCTCTTCTGCATCGCCGGCAAACAACATCGAGAACGATCCGTAATCTAAACGCGCAACGATCGAATTTGCGTTTGGTTCGTTGCCGCCGCCTTTCATCTGTTCCTTTGTGAAAAGCGGTTGAGATGGGGCCAGAATTGTTAGCAGCGCACCGCCGCCGAGGTCGTACTTCGTTCCGGGTTGCGCCTGCGCATGGGTCGCACCGCTCGACGTTATTCCGGCTTTGTAATCGTCGTAAAACTTCGTAATCGACGGAGGCTGCCTTCTCGGCGTTGGCTTCGCAACAGGTTTCTTCGTTCCGGCGGCGGGCTTTGGCGGTGCGAGTTCGGGAGGAACGCTCGGTTCCTGACCGTTATCGATCACATTCAGCACTTTGACCGCTTTAAAAACTTCCGCAGCCCCGCCCATGTGATCCGGATGCGGATGGGTGACGATGAAGTAATCGATCTGCTGCACGTTGTGACGCTTCAATGCCTCCACAACCGCTTTGCCTTTGGTCGTGTCGCCCGCGTCGATCAGTACCGTCTTTCCGGCGGGCGAGGAGATCAGGATCGAATCGCCGTTAACTGGTCCAACATCAAGAATGCGAACAATAAGTTCGGCTCCCGACGCCGGCGGCGGTTGCTGCTGCAACCACGGACGAACCCACTTCCAATAGGCGACGCCTGAGCCCGCGACTACCAATAACAGCACTGCAACTGCGCAACCACAGCCTCGCCTGACTTTTCCCATCCGTGGTTAATTCTCCGCCGCCACCGATTCGCGATCGCGTTCCCACATCGTCTCCGCCTCGCGCGTGATGCGTGTCGGGTACTGCTCATTCCAACACGCCGCACACGACGCATCCACACTCAGGCCAGTCGCCGCAATCATTCCCTCGAGCGACAAGTAACCAAGCGAATCGGCCTCGATGAACGCGCAAATCTCGGGAACGGTCATGTTGGCCGCGATCAGTTCCGACTTGTTGGGCGTATCGACGCCGTAGTAGCACGGGCTAATCGTCGGCGGACAACTAATCCGCACGTGAACTTCACTCGCGCCCGCTTCACGCACCATGCGCACGATCTTTTTCGACGTCGTACCACGAACGATCGAATCGTCGATCAGCACCACTCGCCTGCCTTTGATTAGATCGCGCACAGGGTTCAACTTGATACGCACGCCGAACGAACGAATCGACTGCCGCGGTTCGATAAACGTTCGTCCGATATAGTGATTACGAACCAGTCCAAAACGAAAACTCAAACCGCTCTCGGCTGCGTACCCGATCGCCGCCGCCACACCGGAATCCGGCACTGGCACGACCAGATCCGCATCAGCAGGTTGCTCGACGGCAAGCCGCCGTCCCATCTTGTGACGCGACTCATTGATCGATCGCCCGTAGATCAACGAATCAGGACGTGCGAAATAGACGTGTTCGAATAGACACATCGAGTGACGTTGTTCGGGCAACGGATGCGAGGATCGCAGGCCGTCGTGATCGATCACGATCATCTCGCCGGGCTCGACGTCGCGCACGTATTGCGCGTCGATCAGATCAAACGCGCACGTTTCTGACGCGACAACCCACGCATCGCCCAACCGTCCCAGTGCCAACGGTCGAAAACCGCGCGAGTCGCGAATCGCGATCAGTTCGTTAGGTGTCAGGAAGAGCATCGAAAAGGCGCCTTCCGTCTCGCTCAAAACTTCCGGAATCGCCTCACGAACCGATGATCGCGAACGCGCAACGCCGTGTAGGACCACTTCCGTATCGGAGGTTGACGAAAAGATCGCGCCCTCGCGTTCGAGTCGCAGTCGCTCATCGCGCGCGAACGGAAGGTTTCCGTTATGGCAGATGGCGATCTGTCCGTGCTGGCAGGTTACGAGAAACGGTTGAGCCTCGAGAATCGAAACCTCGCCCGCGGTCGAATAGCGCACGTGACCAATTGCACTGGCGCCGCGCAAGCGATCGAGATGCTCCTGCGCGAAAGCTTCGGAAACGTGTCCCATTTCGCGCTGTTGCCGGAGTTCGACGCCGTCGGATGCGACGATGCCACACGACTCCTGCCCGCGGTGCTGCAACGCATACAAACCCAGGTAAGTCAGGCGCGAGGCGTCCGTATGACCGTAAATCCCGAAGACGCCACACTCTTCTCGCAGCTTGCTGATCTCGATTTCTGTCAATTGAGTTGTCCTACGCTACGGTTTGTAGTTGAAATTTTTTCCACTATACACAAAACTATCGACCGATGCCGAATTGTATGATGCGAAGTTGCTGTTTGGCGTTTTTACTGGCGCTTGTTTTACTTACGTGCCTTGCCGTTTCCGCAAATCAGCGAAAAAGGAAAGGGCGCACCGCACCACAATTGTATGCGAGTCTCTGCGCCGCATGTCATGGAGCAGATGGACGAGCGAAGACGTCGAAAGGTAAGTTCAGTCACGCGCGCGATTTGACTGATACCAAGTGGCATGAAGACGTCACGGATGAGCGCATTTTTAATTCGATCATGAACGGGCGCAACGTACGCGGCAACATGCCGGCATTTAGTGACAAGCTGAACGAGAAGGAAGTAGATTCGCTCGTTAGTTTTGTGCGCAAGTTTAAAGGGTAACGTTTGAATCTTCCTTTCACAGCACGTGGAGCAGTTGTCGTCGCCTTGCAGGCGGCGCTGATTATCGCGCTCGCTGGAGCCGGATGGATTATTTACCGGCAGTTTCCGACGAGCGTTGCCGGCGACCGGTACGATGGTCCCACGACGACGCTGCAGATCGTGTTGCGACAACCGCCCGACAGCTACGTCAGCGGTCTTGATGTACCGGTAAGCCTATACCAGGTTGATATCGTCGCGGTTCGGCACGAGTTTTTTACCGAGCCGCGCGCCGGCAAACGGTTTGACGACTTTCTCAAAGACCGCATTAAAGGCCGCCCGCCAATCAGTGCGCGTCTCGATAAACAGGGACAAGGAACAGTCGCATTAGCGCCTGGCAGTTGGTTGCTCCACGTTACGCTTCCCGGTGATGAACAGCTCGAGTGGCGGTTGCCAGTCAAAGTGTCGGGACAAAAACAGATCGTCGAACTCACTTCGCAGAACGCGTACACGCGCAGTAGGAGTTTTTAGTTCTTAGTACTTTGTGCTTTGTCGGTGGTCAGTGGTCAGTTGTTAGTTCTATCGCTACCCACGACGGACAACGGACAACGGACAAAGAACAAAATACCAAGCACAAAGCACCCCTTTTACATGCTCGCCCTCCGCGTAAACAAGAAAAGCCTTTCAGTCCGCGACATCGCCAAACCAGACAACGCTGAAGAAGCGTTGGTGCGGGTGCTTGTGTCAGGAATCTGCAACACGGATTTGGAGATCGCGCGCGGTTACGCCGGGTTCAACGGAACAATTGGACACGAGTTTGTCGGCGTGGTCGAAAAAACCGGGGAACGCGTTGTTGGTGAGATCAATGCTGGATGCGGAAAGTGTGAACTCTGCCGCGACGGAGATTCGCGCCATTGCGCTACGCGCACTGTGCTCGGGATTGTCGACCGTGACGGCGCGCATGCAGAGTTTCTCCAGCTTCCCGCAGTCAATCTCATTCGCGTGCCGGACAGCCTTCCCGACGAGCACGCCGCTTTTACCGAACCACTCGCGGCGGCCTGCGGCATTCTCGAACGCGTGCCCGTAACGCCTGACGATCGTGTCGCGGTGATCGGCGACGGCAAACTCGGTTTGTTGTGCGGGCAAGTCATCAACCTGTCCGGCGCGACCACTCTAATGATCGGCAAACACGATACGAAGCTGCGCATCGCTGCCCGGCGGGGTATCGAAACGTCAACGCCAAAAGAAGCCGCGAAACGAACGCGGCAATATGACGTCGTAGTGGAAGCGTCAGGTTCAGCGAGTGGGTTCAAACTAGCGCTCGACCTGGTTCGTCCACAAGGCAAACTGGTCCTGAAATCCACTTTTCACGGGACGACGGAAATCAACGCCGCACGAGTGGTCGTCGATGAGATCTCGATCGTGGGATCACGCTGCGGACGCTTCGCTCCGGCGCTCGATCTTCTGAAACGAAACGCCATCGACGTCGACAGCCTCATTAGCGAAGAATATCCGCTCGCCAAAGGCGTCCACGCCATGAAACGCGCCCGAACCAAAGGCGTTTTGAAGGTCTTGTTGCGGCCCTAAACCGTCAAATGAAAACCGGCCCCTTTCCGCAGTTTTTTGCTCACAGAGAGCCGTTTAGCTATACTCTACCCTTTCCTTGAAAGGTGGTGGAAACATGTTTGACCCGTCCGGCAACCACACGACAGAACAAGAGCGAGCGATACTGCGAAAGCTGCGAATCTGGATCGCCGCGCTGGGTGTTGCGTGTTTGATCGCGGGAATCGGCATCGGTGCAATGCTGTCCGGCCGGCCCACGATCGCGCAGAGCGACATGCAGATCGCGCGTGCTCCCGAAGCGCTTTCAGCTTCGTTCGCTGAAATTGCTCGTCGCGTGGAACCCGCGGTTGTCAACATCGAAACCACCCAGGTGCAAGCCGAACTCAACGAGAAAGACGAAGACAAGGAAGACGAGAGCAATCCTTTGCTCGACATGTTTCGTCGCCGTCCGCGTCGTGCACCGCGCGGTGTAGGGAGCGGATTTATTGTTCATCCCAAGGGCTACATCCTGACGAATCATCACGTCATTCAGGACGCGGTGAAGATCAGGGTCGGTTTGCAAACAGGTGAGTCGTACCAGGCGGAGGTTGTGGGCGTCGACAACGAAACCGACGTAGCCGTGATCAAGATCACCACGCCCAAGGATCTCCCGACTGTGACGCTCGGCGACTCAAACGCAGCGCAAGTCGGCGACTGGGTCCTCGCGATGGGATCTCCATTTGGTTTGGATCAAACCGTCACCGCCGGGATCATTTCCAAGAAGGAACGCGAGAGTCCGTTCTTCAGCAGCTTTCAGCGTTTCCTCCAAACTGACGCCGCCATCAATCGCGGCAACAGTGGTGGACCACTCGTCAACATGCGCGGCGAAGTCATCGGCATGAATTCGCAGATCGCGACCTCGACGGGTGACTACAACGGTATCGGTTTCGCACTCCCGGCCAACGAAACGAATTTCGTCTACAAGCAGATCATCGCGCAGGGCAGAGTGAAGCGCGGCTATCTCGGCATCACCCTCGACTCCGTGCACGACGAGTTTGCCAAAGTTTATGGTCTACCCGAAGCGAAGGGCGCCATCGTCACTTTCGTCGCGACCCCTGAACCCGGCGAGATAATACCGGCCGTGGCGGCGGGCATCCTCGCAAACGACATCGTTGTCGAGTTTGAAGGCCAGCCCGTGCTCAACGCGCAGGATCTGATTCAACGCGTCGCCGGTTCGCCGGTGGGCCAGCAAGTTAAGCTTGGGCTCCTGCGAGACCTCAACGGCAAACTCGAACGCAAGAACGTCACCGTGACGTTAGGCGAGCGGCCGTCGCAGAGAGATTCAGTGGAACCGCCGAAGAACAGTCCCAAGAGCAACACTCCAAAAGGTAACGCTCTGCGACTCGGCATCACGCTCGCCGAGATCACGCCGCAAGTCCTGGCGGATCGACAAGTCGCCGGCACTCAAGGTCTGTATGTTAAGGAAGTAGATCCAAACGGATTGATGGCGGAGATTCGCATACCGCCCAACAACGTACCGGCCCTGGTCGAAGGCGACACGATCAATCGCATCAATCGCGTGCAGGTTAATTCACTTGCCGACTTCCAACGCGTGCTCAATACACTGAAGCTCGGCGACCCAATCGTGATGAACGTAACCAGACTGCAACGAGATCAAAGGGGTGAACGATTGATACCGCTGATCGTGCAGTTCACCTATCAATAAACGCCCCGGACCCGACAAGGATTTATGGCTCAGGCAAAGAAAGCAATCTCCAAAACAAGCGGAAAGGTGTCCGCGCGCAACGCGGCGCGCGCCGCGGTCAAGAACTATCAAAACTACATCGACGGTGAATGGGTCGCGAGTGAGTCGGGCGAGATGTTTGAAAACATCAACCCGGCAGACACGCGCGACATCATTGGCCGCTTTCCACTTTCCAATAGCGACGACGTCAATGCCGCCGTAAACGCAGCGCAGGGTGCGTTCGATAAGTGGCGTAACACGCCCGCGCCGAAGCGTGCCGAAATTCTGTTTCGCCTGGGCGAGATATTGATCCGCGACAAGGAACAGTTCACCGCCGACATGACCCGCGAGATGGGCAAGGTCTTGAAAGAGGCGGGCGGCGACGTTCAGGAAGCGATCGATTGCACGTACTACACCGCAGGCGAAGGGCGTCGTTTGCACGGCTTCACGACTCCTGCCGAGATGCGCAACAAGTTTGCGATGTGTGTGCGCCAACCCGTCGGTCTGTGTGGCTTGATTACTCCGTGGAACTTTCCGATGGCGATCCCATCGTGGAAACTGATACCCGCGCTGATCTGCGGCAACACCGTCGTAATAAAACCCGCTGAAGACACTCCGCTTTCGACGTACAATCTCGTGAAGGCTTGTGAAGAAGCAGGCATACCGCCGGGCGTCGTGAACCTCGTTACGGGTTACGGCGAAACTGTCGGTGCAGCGATGACAAACCATCCGGCGCTGCGTCTGATTTCGTTCACCGGTTCGACTGATACGGGCCGTATCGTCGCCTCCGCTTGTGCCGAACGCAACGCGATCTGTTCGCTCGAGATGGGCGGCAAGAACGCGATCATCGTCATGGACGATGCCGACATCGATCTCGCAGTCGAAGGCGCCATTTGGGGCGCCTTTGGTACGTCAGGGCAACGTTGCACAGCTTCGTCACGCCTCATCGTTCACAAGAAAGTTTACAAACAGTTCGTCAGCAAGCTTGTCGACGAAGCGAAAGGGCTGCGCGTCGGCAATGGCGCGGATCCGAAGACCGACGTTGGGCCACTGATCAATAACGACGCCGTCGAGAAAGTGATGAACTACATACGCATCGGACGCAACGACGACGGTGCGACCCTCGCGAGCGGGGGCAAACGTCTCAGCCGCGGTGATTACGCGAACGGTTATTTCATCGAACCGACAGTGTTTACTGACGCCACGCCGGACATGCGTATCTCGCAGGAAGAGATCTTTGGTCCGGTTACGACCGTCATTCCCGCAAACTCGCTGGAAGACGCGATTCAGATCGCGAACGGAGTTCGCTACGGCCTCTCTGCCGCAATCTACACGCAAAACGTCAATCGCGCTTTCAGAGCGATGAACGATATGTATACCGGCATCTTTTACGTGAATGCTTCAACGATCGGCGCCGAAGTCCATCTTCCGTTCGGCGGCACTAAAGCGACGGGCAATGGCCATCGTGAAGCAGGTACGCAGGTGCTCGACATTTTTTCGGAATGGAAGTCAATCTACGTTGACTTTAGCGGCAAGTTGCAACGCGCGCAGATCGACGTCGAATCGCCTAACTGAGTTGAGCTTAGTTCTTAGTGCTTTGTTCTTTGTTCGCTAGTTTATCGGTTGGGATTATTCGGATCGCTCAATTAGCGAGCAAAGAACAAAGCACTAAGTTCAGCATCACAATCGCTCAAAACGTCAGAGACTACTGACTGGAGAAACACGCCTTGATCGTCGGTCTGCCCAAAGAAATCAAAGACAACGAATATAGAGTCGGTTTAACCCCCGCCGGTGTGCGCGCCCTCAAAGACGCGGGCCACCAGATTTTGGTCGAACGAGATGCGGGCGCCGGCTCAGGTTTTGACAATGCACTTTACGAACGTGCCGGTGCAACCATCGTCGATACGGCTGATGAGGTATGGGCCACTGCGGAGATGATCGTGAAAGTGAAGGAACCCATCGCGCCCGAGTATCCACGCATGCGCGAAGGGCAGTTGTTGTTTACCTACCTTCACCTCGCGCCGGATCACGAACTCACGAAACAGTTACTCGATCGAAAAGTCACCGGCATCGCTTACGAAACGATCACCGATCGACACGGTGGGTTGCCATTGTTGACGCCAATGTCGGAAGTCGCCGGACGCATGGCGATCCAGGTTGGTGCGCACTATCTCGAAAAGATGAGTGGCGGACGCGGAATTTTGTTGGGTGGCGTTCCGGGTGTTCCGGCGGCACGCGTCGTGATCATCGGTGGTGGTGTGGTGGGAACGAACGCCGCAAAGATAGCGGTCGGCATGGGCGCGCACGTCACGATGATCGATAACAATCTCGATCGACTGCGCGAGCTCGACGACATTTTCCTCTCGAAGATCTCAACGCTCGCGTCGAGCGCGTACATGATCCAGGACGCAATCTCGCAGGCAGATCTGATCGTCGGCGCCGTGTTGGTGAAAGGTGCGGCTGCACCCAAACTGATCACGAAAAACATGCTGAAGGAAGTTCCGAACGGCGCTGTGATCGTCGACGTTGCGGTCGACCAGGGTGGCTGCATCGAGACGACGCATCCAACCACTCACTCAAACCCGACCTACTACGTCGAAGGAGTGCTGCACTACTGCGTCGCTAACATGCCGGGCGCTGTGCCGCGCACGTCGACGTTCGCGTTGACGAACGCAACGCTGCCGTACGCTCTGAAACTCGCGAACAAAGGATTCCTGCACGCGATCTCGAGCGATCCGCATTTGAAGGAAGGTGTTAATACGTATGCTGGTGAGTGTACGTACGAGGCTGTCGCGGTTGATCAAGGGATCCGGTATACGCCGCTCGATGAGTTGATTGCTTCAAACGCAGACCTTGCGAATGCACGCTAGCAGGGTTTCGGGCGTGATGGGTTTGGCGAGAAACGCGTTCACCTGCTCGGTCTCTGCATTCTTCGGATCCAGACCACTCAACAGGATTATGGGCAAATGATTCAGATGCGGGCTGCTCCTCACAAACCGGCATAACTCGTACCCGCTGACATTAGGCATCACTGCGTCCGTGATCACCACGTCGACCGTGGAGGTCATCAACCACTTCATCGCTTCGAGACCATCCCCCGCCGAGATTACTTCGTAACCTGCGCGTTCAAGCAACACCTCGATGTAGCGCCGGAGTGCGGCATCGTCTTCCGCAAGGAGGACACACCGAGCGCGTTCCGGCGTTTCCGTCGGTTGGACTAATTCGCCTCTAGCCGTTGAGACTTTTTCCTGTGTGATCATTCGCTATTGCCTGGGGAGACTTTCGAGGCCGTGAGGGCTTTGAAGGTCGGGACGAGACCAGGGGTTAAACTCGCCAGTAGCAGATTAGACTGCTGCCGCTCTGATTGTCAATGTTTTCTCTTGTTAATCCGGCTATGAATCGATGAAGGCGCGATGCCAAAGTTCGAGCCCTAAAAGGTGGAAAACATGGAGGTTATAGTCTTCGCGTCCCGAAATGTTCGCGTCGATGACCCGTTTGACCTCCTTCGGCCGAAACAGACCGCGGCGTTTCACCACATCCTCGGAAAGTAGGTCTGAGATTAGGGGCTTGAGCGGCCCTCGTAACCAGGACCGGATCGGCGCTCCAAACCCGGCTTTTCGACGCCAGATCACGTCCTTCGCCAGGACCCCTTCGAGCGCGCGTTTCAAGATGTACTTCCGCTTCAACCCGTGGAGTTTCAATCGCGGCGGCATGCGCGCGGCCATTTCGATCATTTCCCGGTTTAAAAACGGCACGCGGACTTCCAGATTTGCGGCCATCGACGTCTTGTCAGTCGTCATGAGATTCAGACACGGCAGAAACGTTTTCATGTCCACGTAAAGGAGACGATTCAGCGGTGCGGCGTCGTCACTCCAGTCGAAGTACACGCGATGCATGTCGTAAGCGTCGTAATCACGCGTAATCTCGCGCCACTCATCCGAATAGAGCCGGTGCTTCATTTCGTCGGTGAAGTACGTTCCGTAGCCGAGATAGCGATCTTCGAAGTCTAGTGCCGCGCTTCGCGCAAACTTTTTCGCGTTTCGCAGTGGCGCTGTGAGTTTTCCCGGCAGGCCGCCAGGCAGAGCGTCGGCGACGGTTCGCATCAACGGGCGTCGCAGCAGTTGCGGCACCGGATCGAATGCCGACGCGATCTTCATGGCCAGTTGCCGCGGATACCCGGCAAACACTTCGTCACCGCCCATTCCCGAGAGCATCACCGTCAAAGTTTCGCGAGCAGCGCGCGAAATGAGGTAACTGGGAATCGCCATATCGATCGGCGGTTCCTCCATGTGATAGACGAGCTTTGGCAGGAGTTCAGCAACCGACGGTTGGAGCATGATCTCGTGATAGTCAGTTTGCAGTTGTTCGTTGACGCGGCGTGCCCAACGAACGTCGTCGGGAATGATGTCGTAACGCAGGTCTTCGCTTTCGATTCCGACGGTGTAGGTGCTGATGCGTTGACCGTTGACGTGGCGTTGCATCAGCGCGGTGATTCCCGAGGAGTCGATCCCGCCCGATAGAAATGATCCCAGCGGCACATCGGACACCATTTCCATCTTTACGACTCGATCGAGCGTTTCGAGTGTGCGTTCGCGCCACGAGGCTTCGTTTCGACCTTCTTCTATGTGGTTGAACGAAACGTCCCACCATTGATGGAGTTTGATTTCGTCATTCTTGAAATGAAGCAGGTGTCCAGGGGGGACTGTTTTGACGTTCTGGAAAAGCGTGTTCGGATCGGGCGCCCACAGGAACGTCAGAAACTGATGCAACGCCTCGGGGTTGAGAGCTGGTTTGATCAGTTTCGTAGCAAGAATTGCTTTGATTTCCGAACCAAACGCGAACGCGGGCGGCGCGCCGTTCCTGCCGGGAATGAAGGCGTAGTAGAGAGGTTTGATGCCAACGTGATCGCGCGCGAGTGTGAGCGTGCGTTCCTGATTATCCCAAACGGCGAAGGCAAACATGCCGTTAAGATGGTCCATGGCGTTCCAGCCCCACTCAGTGATCGCCGCCAGCAGCACTTCGGCGTCCGTGCCCGTGCGAAACTGATGACCGAGCGAGCGGAGTTGTTCGCGCAGTTCACGGTAGTTGTAGATCTCGCCGTTGTACGTGAGGACGTAGCGACCGTTGTGCGAGAGCATCGGCTCGTGACCGGCGGGACTGGTATCGATTATCGCGAGGCGGCGATGGCCCAGGCAGGCCCGTCGTCGGTACTGGTCTATCGGCTCTGAGGTCCAAACACCTTGATCGTCCCGACCGCGGTGCTCGACTGCCTGGAGCATGCGTTCGGTTTGCGGTTCAGGTTGACGGCTGATGATCCCGGCGATGCCACACACGACGGCTAAACCTCAAACGGCCGGTGCTCGCGGAGAGAATCGAGGATGCGAAACGTCGCGCGCGTGGTTGCGGCGAGTTCATTTACAGGGATTGGGGCTTCTGTCCCGTTAAGGATACTTGCGCAGACTTGATGGACCTGTTCCTTTTGGCCTTTGTCTTGTGCTTTTAACGCGACCTGTTCTTCGCGTCCGTCTTTGTGAAGCGTTACGCGGCGGAAGTCGTCGAGGACAAAACTCCGTGATCCGCCAAAGATCTCCACACGCTCCTTCGCCAGCGATTTGTCGCCCTCGCTCACGTATGCGATGCAGCCATTTGATCCATCCGCGAAGCGCAACGTGATAAAGACGGAGTCGGCATCCAAGGCCTTATCCGATCTCGCGCTAACCGATTCAGCAAAAACTGAAACGGGCGGTGAGTTGGTCAGGAATTGCATCAAGTCGACAAAATGACAAACCTCGCCGACGATGCGTCCACCGCCTTCGTCAGGATTTTGTATCCAGTGTTCTTTTGGAATGCGACCGGCGTTGACGCGGTAAAGGATAGACAACGGCGAGTTGCGGCCGGCGAAGAAATCTTTTGCGCGTTGGGCCAACGGCGAGAACCGGCGATTGAAACCGACCATCAATCGGCCCGTTGAACGAGCTGCCTGTTCCACCACTAAATCGAGTTGCATGTCGTCAAGCGCGAGTGGTTTTTCGACGAAGACGTTTTTGTTTTCAGCAAGCGCCCGGACTGCAAGTTCGGCGTGCAAATCATGGCGCGTCCCGATCACGATAAGGTTGATATCCGGATCTGCCAGTACTTCACCCGCGGGCGATGCCGCATACGCAAACCCGAAACGCTTCCCGACATCGTGAGCTGAAACTCCCGAAGCCGTTGTGATCGCCCGAAACTCAACGCGTTCCGATTTGAAATGGGGCAACAACATCGCCGGAACATAACCGCCTGCACCGATCACCCCAAGGCGAATCGCCTTCTCGGGGCGGCGGATTGACGGACTCAGTTCCACACGATCTGTGATTTCACGTTGCGGATCGTAATTGAGCACCACGCCAAGGTAAGGTTCGTTTGAATCTCCCGATATCAGTTCGTATGCGCGTTCAGCGTCTTCGATGCGGAAACGATGCGTGGTCAGTCTTTCGACGTTGACGCGTTTGTCACCAACGAGCTCCAGAAAGCTTTCGATGTTTCGTTGTTCGGTCCAGCGAACGTAAGGCAACGGATAATCGTGTCCACGCTCTTCGTAATCCGGATCATACCGACCTGGTCCATACGACATGGAGATGATCAATTTTAGTTCGCGGCTGAAGAACGGCTGGCGTGGAATGTCGAGTCCCGTCATGCCGACGACGATCACGCGGCCCTTCAAACGGGACACACGAGCTGCCAGTTCGACGGGTTGGTTCGAATCTGTGGCGGCTGTTATCAGCACTGCATCCGCGCCGCGTCCACGCGTCCACTTGTATAGCTCATCGGCGGCTTCTTCGCTCGAGACCACCGCACGATCCGCGCCGAGTTCGACCGCCAACGCGACGCGCGCCGGGTCGAGATCGAGTCCGAAGACGCGGCAGCCGTTTGCTTTCAGAAGCTGGACGGTGAGTTGGCCCACTAATCCCAAGCCAATTACTACGATCGACTCCCCCAGCGTAGGCTCGGCAAGTCGCACGCCTTGCAACGCGATCGCGCCCAGCGTTCCGAACGCTCCAGCTTCAAAGGTCACTTCCCCGGGAAGGTGCGCGCACAGGTTCTTCGGTACTGACAGCACTTCGGCGTGTGAAGCAAACCCGACACCCGCACATGCAACGCGATCGCCAATGTGAAACTCAGTCACATCTTCCGCCACTGCAGCCACGATGCCGGCGGCGCTGTAACCAAGCGACTGCGACGCCGCCATCTTGTCGCGAACGGATGCGAACGTGTTCAGCAGTCCCTCGCTTTTCACTTTCGCAACGACCGCCTTTACCAGATCCGGACGCTGACGTGCTTCCTGTAGCAAACCTTTACTGACCAGTTCGACCGAAGCGCGCTCCGTTCCGGCGCTGATCAGCGAAGCGACGGTACGAACAGTCACACGTCCACGCTGTAGCGCGGGTACCGGCACTTCGCCGACAAACGGTCTTCCGGTCTTCCGGTTTTGCAACACCTGCTTCATTTTTGTGCTAACACGGATTCGATCAAATCGCTGACCCACTCGGCGCGCGCGTCCCAGGTCCCACCGGCGACCGCCGCTTGTCGTCTTTTCGGCGCGTCAGGATCGTTCTCGCGCAACGCCTCTTCGACCATCGCGATGAAGTCGTCTCGCGTGCGTGCGATTCGCAACACGTCTTTCATCGGTTCGTACTCGGGCAACGGCGAGATGACAACTGGCTTTCCCGTTGCCAGGTATTCACGGACCTTGATGGCTGATCCGTAGCTGGTAAAAGACTGCTCAGTTTCCCACGGCAACACGCAAACGTCGAATCCTGCGGCGTAGGCGGGCAAATCCGGGTACGGGACCGGAGGCAGAAAGTGCGTGTTTGGCAGCCCCTCGATGTCCAATCCGCGAGATTTGTTGCCGATGAAAACCCACTGCCAGTCCGGCCGCTCACGGCCCGCTCGTTTGATCAGTTCCTGGTCCACCAGCCATGGTTCGATCGCGCCGAAGTAACCCAAACGCGGACGCGGGATGCGCTCGATCTCAGGCGCCACGCTGATCTTCCCGTTACCGACGTGCCGCCAGTGATCGTAATCCACACCTTGTTCGAGCAGGTAAGAACGATCGCGTCCGAGCGTTGCTTCGTCAAACAGTTTTCGTCCGGAATAGAAGACGAGGTCGGCGGCGTTGATTGCGTGTTCGTGCAGCCGTCGAATCAGAGCAGGATCCGTGGCGTGATCCATCGTATTCGCATCATACTTGTCGGACACATGATAGACCACTATCGACTCGTCGAGCGTTCCAATCATCTCGGCGGCGGTGGGAATCGCGATCCAGAGTATAGGTTTCACCAGTCCGCGGTTGCGGGCCAGACGTCCGATTTGCGCACTGATCCCGCGACGGTTGATCGTGCGCGCTGCGGCGCTGCCGAAGAAGGGCAGACTTGCGGGCGATACGACGGTGATGCCTTCCTCGGTTTGGCGCGCGAGTTTTGAATAGCTTCCGAGCTTGCGTTTGATGCGTGGCAGCAGATCCTTGTGGGCCAGGCCGGGCAGGCCCATCGAGATCGAGTTGACGAAGATGACCTTGTTTCCGGCGCGCGCAAATTTGCGCATCAGGTGAGCTTTGGAGTGCGGGTGGTGATACCACCAGTCTTCGCCGCCAAAGCAGATTATCGAGCGATTGAGCAGCATTAAGAATACATAGGATAGTTTACTTCACTCGCGCGACGCAGAGGCCGGAAACTCCAAACGGCAGATTGATGTAGCGCAACACGGTGCTTTCCGCGCCGAATATCTTTCCGAACACACCGTTTAAAGCAGATACGTTGATGCTGTTCTCAGTTTCGGTTTTGATTCCGGTCAGGCGCATCAGTTTTCGCACCAACAGGATCGGTAGGAAAAAGGTGATGTTAGCGTACGTCGAGCGCTCGACTTCGAAACCAGCTTGCTCGAGCACACGGTGGAGTTCCGGCAAACGATACCGCCGCCGGTGATGACTGACGTCGTCCTGCAATCCCCACAAAAACATGAAGGTCGGCACGAACAGCAGCACGCGTCCACCGGGTCGCAGCACGCGGCGCATTTCCTTCAATCCGGCGAGATCGTCGTCCATGTGTTCGACGACGTCGAATGCGGTTACAAGGTCAAACGTGCCATCTTCGTAAGGCAGTTCTTCGCCCGCGCCGAGTTTGACCTGGTCGAGCCCGCGCGCGCGGCAAAACGCTAGCGCGTCTTCAGAAACATCCACGCCTTCAGCCTGACCATATTTCGAAAGCATCAGCAGGTTCGCACCAGTGCCGCAACCGACGTCGAGAATACGCGGCTTGCGATCGGTCACCTGATGGCAGATCTGTTCGACAAATTCGGCGAGTATGCGACGCCTGCCGATGTACCACCAGTGCGTTTGTTCCACCGCGTAGAGGATCGGGTAGGTGTGCTCCATCATTTCGCGAGGGAGCGGGTTGGAGATGCTTCTTGCGTCAGCGTTCATTTCTTTAATGCAAGACTTAATAGCCGATCGACCGCAGCCGCTGCAAACACTGTCAGCATGGCATGCATCGGTAACACGTAACGGATTTCGGTGTGCGCGGCGGTGCCGGGCACGACGTAATAAAGAACCGTTACGAGAAAAACCGCCGTAGCCAGCATGTCTTTTCTCGCCGCGACGTAAATTCCAAAGGCCGCAAGCGGCAGGAAAAGATATCGTGCGACGCTTTGAATCATCCCGAGTCCGTTGACGCCAAACGCCAGCACGCCGCCTTGCCACGCCGGTGTCAAACACTTCTGACTCGTCACGTTAATACCTGAAATGCCGCAGTACGGTACGGGATCGCCCGCGACCTTCAACATTCCCCACATGCGTCCGCCCATCACGCCGGCGTACCACAGGGGATGTTGTTTGATGAACGCCATCGATTCGCGCGTGCGTTCCTTGTCGCGGCGAATACCGTCAGGCCATTGTGAGTCGAAGTACTTATCAGCCGGCCACCCCATCTTCACGCGCTCGTGCGCGATCAGCTTATCGTCGCCGTAAAGAAAACCGTGCTGCCGGCCGAGTTCGGTCTCGCCCAGTCCTTCCCAGAGGTTGACGCCGATCGTGCCGCCGGTAGGAGTGAAATCGGGAAACGTTAGATAGTTGCGTACAACGATCGGTGAGATGACGAGCGCGGTCGCAAACACTACTGCAACGCTCATTAACACACGTTGCCGCCATGGAGCTTTAACGATCAGCATCACGGCAGCCCAACCGACGGCCAGGTACAACGGATTGACGCGAATCCAACACGCGATGCCGAGAAGCGCTCCAGCGCCGACAGCGAGCCAGAGGTTGTTGCGTCTAGCTGCGAGCAGCAGCAACCAGTTTCCGGCGAGTACAAACCACATCGCGGGAGTGTCCGCCGACGGATAAGCCGAATACATGGCGAAAAGCGGCGAGAGGGCTGCGAGGAACCCGGCCGCAATCCCTGCTCGCCAACCGAATGCAGTAACAGTGATGCCGACGATTAAGACGAACGACAAAACCAGATCAATGGCCCATTGGACCAACTGCACGACGTAAGCTGAGCGCTCACCAGTCACTCCGTAGATCGCCGCGACTGCTGCGGGAAACGCCGGCGGATATTGCGCGAGGTCAGTGCGTGTTGAGTCGTTGATCAGAAAGATCGGTTGACGTCCGTCGAGAATGTCGCGCGCCTGACGGTCGAATTTTCCGTATGAACCGGTTTGAAACCACGCTGGGTTATCGAGGTGCGCGCGCATGAACATCAACGTCAGCACGCGAACGCTCAGGAGTGTTGCGAGGACGAGTAGTACCGGAAGTATTTTTCGAATCGCGGCGCGGGAGCGAGGCGCGTCGAGGCTAGACAACAGCATTCACCTCGGCGCTTTTCGATTTCGCCTTGCTCTTCGCGAATCCGAGCCGCTCCTGGACCACATAAAGTGGACGCCGCTTGACCTCGGTGTAAATACGTCCAAGATATTCGCCCAGGATGCCCAACGAAACGAGTTGCACGCCGCCCATGAAAAGCACGGCGACAAAGAGCGACGCCCATCCGCGCGTGAGGTTTTTGTCCATCACGCGATCGACGATTGCGACGATGATTCCCGCCACGGCGATCCAGATTGCGAGAAAACCCGTCCAGATCGCGAGTTTTAACGGCACGAGTGAGAACGAGATAATGCCGTCCATCGCGAAGCTAATCATCTTCGTGAGCGGATACTTGCTTGTACCGGCATGTCGTGCGGCACGCTCGTAAGGCAGCGAGATCTGCCTGAATCCGGCCCAACTCACCATGCCGCGCAGGAAACGAGCGCGTTCGGGCATCTCGTTGATCACTTGAACTACGCGGCGATCGAGGAGGCGAAAGTCGCCGGCATCAAACGGCATCTTCGTCTCAGACAAGCGATTGATAAGCCGGTAGAAAACTTTCGCGGTCCAGAGTTTGAACTTGCTTTCACCCTGGCGGTCGGTGCGCAGTCCGTAAACGACGTCGTTGCCGTCACGCCAGAGTTGGACCATCTGCGGGATCACTTCGGGCGGATCCTGCAAGTCAGCATCGATGACCACGACCGCGTCACCGGTCGCTTCTTCGAGCCCGGCCGTGACGGCAATCTGGTGGCCGAAGTTGCGCGAGAGAAGCAGCACCCGCACATGGCGGTCGACGGCTTGTAGTTGCGCGAGAATAATTTGTGTGTTGTCGTGACTGCCGTCGTTAACGAAGATCAGTTCAAAATCCAGCCACGACATGCCGGCGAGCACCGACGTGAGGCGCTCGTGCGTTGCGTGCAGCACCTCTTGCTCGTTGTAGCAGGGAACGATGACTGAAAGTAGCATTGCTATAAGAGTTTTCCTGCAAAGGCGCAAAGACGCAAAGGACTGTTCTTTCTTGGCGGACTTAGCGCCTTTGCGACTTTCCGGGAAACCATGTCATTTGGTCGCAGTTACTATAACGTTCCAGCCTATACGTTTGCTTAGCCGTTCGAACATCGGCTCCGAAACGAGCGGCGACAAAAATCGAAGCTCCGCTCGTGTTAGTTGTTCGACGTCGATCACGACCTCGCGAAACATACTAAAGAGCGCACGCGTCTGCGCGCGGCTGTAGACTTTCACCAGCGGCCGCGCATCATGATCGCTGAACTCAATCACGCGACTCATTATCTCTTCCGCGGACCGCCCGCGTAAAAACTCGCCACCCAACAAGCCGCGCCGCAGGATTATCTCCACCCAGTAGTTGAGGGAATTGCGATGGTAAAGCATAACCTTCGCGATTCCACGCGGCCGCAGCACGCGATGCACCTCGCGAATCGCGCCCGCCGTGTCAGGCGTGTGATGCAACACGCCGTTGGAGTAGACCACGTCGAACATTTCAGATCGAAACGGCAACCGCTCGCCGTCGGAAATCATGAACGTACCATCGGCGCCGTACAAGGCGAACCGGTGGCGTGTGATCGCAACGGAGCGCGGCGTGAGATCGACGCCGGTGCAATACGCACCACCACGCGCGAACTGCAACAGGTCGGTGCCCATCCCACAACCAATCTCCAGCAACCGCTTCCCGCCGAACTTACCGAACTCCATCAAACGCGGCATCCACGGCGCGTACTCCGTGTAACGATGACGCTCGACGGAATCGAAAAACTCGCGCGTGCCCAGTTCGTGTTCGCGCTCGTATTCAGCGCCACACGGATCCCGGCCCCACTGTTCGCGCGCGCGGAGTTTTTCTTCAGCGAGGGTGCTCATCCTTCAACTCATCATACGCTTTCAACACTCGCTCGGCGTTGCGCGTCCAGGTGTGTTTCTGCATCGCGACCTCGCGAGCGGTCACGCCGAGACGTGTTCGCAACTCAGGCGACTGGACCATCTTCACGATTGCGGTCGCGAGTTGCTCAACGTTCCCCGGCTCGACCAGCAGTGCCGTCTCATCGTCCGCGAGAACTTCACCAATTTGTCCCAAACGGCTCGCAATAATCCCTTTTCCGACCGCCATGTACTCAAAAATCTTCGTTGGCGAACCGAAGAAGTCGCTGCCGTCTGCCAGCGGAACATGAGGCGAAACAAGGATATCGCAAGCGTCGAGCAATAATGGCACGCGGTCATGCGGCACGGTGCCCGTGAAGATTACCCGCCGCGATGCAACCTCGTCCTCCAAGATCCGCTCGACTTCGCCATGCAAACTGCCGCTCCCAACAAGTAAGAACCGTACCGGGACCGCCGACGGAACCATCTTGATCGCTTGCGCCAGTTGCACCACGCCGTGCCATGGTCCAAATGTACCAACAAACCCGGCGACGATTTCAGACTCGCCAATTCCTAATTCGCGCCGAACGTCAGCGCCGCCAATTCCCGGACGAAACACCTCCGTATCGACGCCATTTGGATTGACGACGATCTTCGCCGGGGGAACTCCACGCACCTCGAGGTTCTTTCGCTCGACGTCCGAAACGACAAAAATACGCGCCGCGGCGCGAAGGTTCAATCGCTCGTATCGGTCCAATAGGTCGAGACTCCCAACATGGTCCCAATGCCGTCCGACCCAGACTTCCGAGCCGTTGTACTCGAGAAACAATGGACGCTGCACACGCGCGGCTGCGACAACGCCAGACCAGCTAAATCGCGCGTAACGTTGATAAATGAAATCCGGAGTAACGCGCTCGATCAACGGAACCGCGGCGCCGGTAAAAACCAGGTTGTTGTGAATATCGAAAAGCGCGCGAGTTGCTCCAACAGTCTCCGGAGGAATGATCGTGAATTGATACTTCGACATATCGAAACCAGCAATCTCGTCGTTGCTGATTATCTCAACTTCGGTCCCTAGCGCAGTCAACGCCGCGACGACACCTTTGATATGACTCGCAGCTCCTCCAGCCTGCGTTCCCGGACCAGGAGTCGCGCGAAGATAGACAATTCGATTCGTGTTTGTTTTCGTGAACTTGTGTGTCGCACGTTCGAGTGTCGAAAGCTCGCGACGCGAATAAAGGAGATCGAACAAACTCGTCGCTGCTTCGTCTGCCAACGCCACGGGCGCCCCCGCCAGCAGCTCGAAACGCGACTCGCTGCGCCAGGCACCATGTGAATCGAGAATCACAACTTTGCGCGCGCCCGCGAGTGCGCCAAAGATCATGAACAGATTCTGTCCGCGCTGCCACGACAAACGTTCGGTCGCGATTGCAAACACATCAGGACGGCGCGCGCGCAACGACGCCAGCCGTTGCCACAAGCCACCGTTCTCGAATTCCGTGCGCGAGATCGATTCTATCGATGCTTCTGGAAAAAGTTCGGCGAGCTTGTCGCGACTTGGATTGCCGCTGAGCTCAAGCAACACGACTTTCATCCGCGCACCGTTTTATCGAACGTCGAGAGACTCAACAACTGTCGCAACTCGCCGCGTCGGAGGATGAAGACATTCGCAAACGACTGCCCTGTCGCAGCGAGGAACTGACGCGTCACGAGGGCGAAGATCAACAAGTAACTCGCGGTTGAAGCCACCGCCGCACCCTGCGCGCCCAGGCGAGGCACCAGCCAGAAAACTAAAACAAGATTAACGACGAGAGTCACCACCCAGTAGACGGGAATAATTCGCGGCAGGCCGAGCGCATTGAAGTGTTGGACCAGAATCGACTCAAGACCCACGAGGTACACGCCCGGCAGCAAGATCAGCAACAAACGCGAGGCTTCAGTAAACTCAGCGCCGTAGATCAGCGGCAACAGAAAACTAAACGGCACCGCCGCAAGACAACAGAAGAACGTAACGAACGTGGTGTACCGTGTGACGAGCGACGTTGTTTCGCCGTGTTGGTCCTGTTCAGCCGTGACGCGCGGAAACAGCAGCGTTGCAATCACGCCCGGCAACAACATCAACAACATGCCAAACTGCGTGGCGACGCTATAGACCCCTGCCTCCGCTGCACCGCGAAAGTGGTTCACGACGAGAAGATCGGCGCGAAAGATGATCGCACCCGCCAGAATCGAGATGTGAAACTTGATGCCGTACCGAATCATTCGCGCGAGCAGCGATGCGTCAGGCCGCCACTCCGAAAGGGTCAGCCTCTGCGCTGCGATCCGGATCAAAAGACCGACTACTCCCGCGACGAGCACTGCTGCTGCAGTGTTCATGATCACCAGCATTTCCAAGTCGGCGCGAAAAACAATCAATGCCAGCACTGCATTAATCAGCACGAACGACTGGCCTGCAACGTCAAGCACGTTGAAATCGCGGATCCTGCCCACCGCGAGCAGAATGTTCAGGCCAATCAACGTGATTAGTTGCGCCGGAATCGAAAGAGATGCGATTCGGATCAAACGCGCGGAAACAAATCCGAACCAGTCGGGCCGCAACTCCGCGACGTAATTCAATCCGACCGCGAGCAATGAACCCACCAGCAAAGCGAAGATCAGCGAATTAATTGCCGCCTTGCGAAGCTGCGTTTGATCCTGCGAGATGAAGTAGGTATTGGCGGACGGCAGACCGAAGCTGCAAACCTGGACCACGGTCGCGATGGCAATGTTGATCACGGCCAACTGGCCCACACCCTCCGCGCCCAGCCAGTGCGCGACGATAATCCCGGCCGCGACGCTGTTGACGACCATGAAAATGCGCGTCGCGAACGTCCATGCTACCTGAGTTTTAAGCCGGGTCGATCCAGCGTTCATACCAGAGACTCAGATTCAGAAGCGCCCAGAGATGAAAGCCCCAATCTTTCGTGTGGCTCCGGTGCTCGTCCAACATGCGGCCGACAAATTCGTAGTTCAACAAATCGCGGCGACGCATAGTTGAGCTCATCAAGTGCTCGTCGAACCAGTTGCCAAGCCCCTCGCGAAACCACTCACGCACCGGCGCGCCAAAACCGCGCTTGCGTTCGTAAAGCAGGTCGTGCGGCAGGATTTCCTCGAGAGCGCGCTTCAAAATATGCTTGCCCGTCACACCCTGGACCTTCAACGAACGCGGCAACGCAAGTGCGTACTCGACCAGATGGTGGTCCAAAAACGGCACGCGTGCCTCCACGCTTGTCGCCATCGTTATCTTATCAACGCGCATCAGCAACAACTCCGGCAAGCGCAGTTTCAATTCGAGATAAGTCATGCGCGTCAGAAAATCTGACTCCGGACGTTCACGCTCGACGTGGCTTAGATAAGGTTCGACCACTTGCAATGACGATAGACCATTCATTCGTGCGCGCATCTGTTTCGATAAGACGCGCGGCTTGAACGTTTCGTCGTAGACCACCGCGCCACCCCAGAACAGCGGTTCATCCGCGCCGAGTCGCCTGATCAACTCGATCGCTGCGCGTTTGCGGCCCGTTGCTTCGAGGACCGGACGTGAAAGGTTCGACAAGGCGCGCCGCAGTCCACGCGGCAGCGTTTCCGCGTGACGCCAGAAGTTCTCGTAAATCCGCAGGTGACGGACGTAATTTTCATAGCCGCTGAAGATCTCATCCGCACCTTCGCCGACCTGCACGACTATCGTTCCCGAATCACGCGCAAGTTTTGAGACGTAATACAGCGGGACACAAACGGGATCGGCAATCGGCTCGTCCTGATGAAACACGAGACTGGGCAGAAAATCCTGCATCTCCTTTTCAGAGATGATCACCTCGTGGTGGTTCGTCGCGAACTGTTTCGCGATACGCCGCGCTGAGTCAAGCTCGTTTAGATACTCGGCGTCGCTAAAGCCGACGGTAAATGTCTCGACCGGGCGCGTCATTAGTTCTGACATGAGCGCGACGTTGGCAGACGAATCAACGCCACCCGACAGAAACACTCCGAAGGGAACGTCTGACATCATGCGCTTGCGGATCGAGTCGCGCAGCAGGCGCAGAATTTCCGCGCGGTGTTCATCTTCGCTCGCAACCAGCGGTTCCGAAGCAGGCATCGCGTCCCAGTAACGTTGAATGTTGAGTGTGCCGTCGCGTTTGAGAATCAAGACGTGCCCCGCCGGGAGTTTTTGAATGCCGCGGAAGAGCGTCGACGGCGCGGGCGTCGTCAGGAAAGATAGATAGTGATAGAGCTGCTGTTCGTCGATATCGGCCGTCACCGCAGGGTGCTGGAGGATTGCCTTGATCTCCGAAGCGAAAATGAGGCGGCCATTTTGGTGATAGAAATAGAGTGGCTTCACGCCGATGCGATCGCGCACCAGCACGAGTTGCTGCGCGCGTGCGTCCCAGAGCGCGATCGCGTAGTCGCCTTCGATGTCGTGAATGAAGTCGAGGCCGCGTTCTTCGTAGAGATGCAGGATCGTTTCCGAATCGGTGAGCGAAGCGTAACGGTGGCCGCGCTGTTCGAGTCCGGCACGAAGCGTCGCATGGTTATAGATTTCGCCGTTGAAGACGAGCCACGTCTGTTCGTCGCAGCCGTGCATTGGCTGATGGCCGGCAGGTGAAAGATCGATGATCGAGAGCCTGCGAAAACCGAATCCGCCGCGATGATCGTCGAAGATCAACTCGCCCGCATCGTCCGGGCCGCGATGCGTCATTTCATCGCGCATGCGCACAAGCAGCGAGGGCTCGACCGATCCGTCGCTGGCACCGTATTCCCAAACTCCACAGATTCCGCACATTACAGACTAAGTTTCCAACTCAGCTTTCGCGGCGGGCCGGAAACCCGCCAGCACGCAGTAAACGATTCGCTCATTTCGCCGTAATTACGTGACGTGAACTGTTGCTCCAATTCAGGCGAACCCGAAAGACTCAACGAACGAACCGTTAAAGTCAAATCCGTCTTCGGATCGCGTGCGTCGACTGTCGCTTCGCTAGGACTCACTTCCAACCCAGGCGCGAAATGAAACCGAATCTCAAAAAGATGCTCGACAGCAGTGCCGAGAAACTCATCCTCGATCAACCAGGCACGCTCAGGTTTGTTGAAAGTGACAGTGCGTCGGTGAATGACCGGATCTTTTAATCGTTGATAACCATAATGTTCGGCGACAATTTTGTCCTCACCCCAGTGCAACACAAATGGACGCGCCTCATCGCCAATCACGAACGGCAAATCTTGCTCGATCGTGTTCTGTTCCACGCCGTCGATCTTCACCGTCGAATGATAAGCAGTGGAACGAAAGTCGTGACGCCTTTGCAGGTCACCGGTGTAAACGTACGTGCCGGGATCGACGATGAAGGCGCACTCACCTGCCGACACTTCGATGCTCAACTTGTCGTTGTGTCCATGCGAACCACGGCCGTCGATGCCCGCGCCGCTCGTGTTGAAACACAAGTAAAGATCTTCGTGCCGCATGATGTAAGTGCCGGCGTTCGGGAACGCTTTCGCTCCTCGTTCCGCATCGCGCAACTCTGCATCGTTGAAAACGTCAGCGCCCACAACCAACAAATATCCGTGATCATCGGCACGCCGATGTTGAAACGGCAGGAATTGACCGCCATCGGTGTCACCGATTAGCGGTGCGAATCCGTCAGGTCGAAGGTATCCACGAATGTACAAGAGCATCGCGCGAAGTTTGTTGTCGTATTGCTGTCCCAGCGAGATTCCATTCTCGCGGCACAACAGAAACGAATAGAGAAACAGTTCGGTGACAAAGCGATGGTAACCGGTCGACGATTCGAAATCCGCGCCGTCGGGAAGGACCTGCTTGTCCATTTCACGAAGCAATTCTTTGAGACCGAAGTCACGCCAACGTTTGCTGGCGCGAAGCTCAGGCACCATCACGCCGAGCCACAGCAATCCCGCGACGTCGGAAAGATAATGATTGCTGGTAGCGATGTAAGAGAACTCGAGATTGCGACGGATGTAGTTGCCGTGTTGTTGAAAGAGTGTAAGTAAGAATTGAGTATCGAGTTGCGGCGATTCACGAAACATTTCGCGCGCGGCGATTAGGTTGATGGCGCGCAAGGCAACTTCCATCGCGCACTGCCAGTTTGGACCGCGGCCGTACGGATTCTGTTCGTACCAGCTTCGTAACTGGTCGACAAACGCAGTGGTGAATCTTTCGTCCTTCGTGAGTTTGTACGCGTGGCCGAGCGTGAGGAAGTGGCCCAGGCGATTCAGTTCCCACACGAGGCGAATGTCCGATCCATCGTTTCGCATCAACTTGAGATCGCGGTGGTGATCGAGCGGCCAGAGATAACCCGAACGAGGATCGCGGTTCCAATCAAATTTTTGATGAATGAGCTGTTCAGCTAAAGTGAGAAGTTCCGGATCGTAATCTGTGTCTACCGCGAAGAACTTCGATTTTCGATCGATAGTGGAACACAGATTTAACGGATCGGGATCCGTGTTTTCAAATCGCCTCTGAATTGCAGCGCGGGTGCGGCGCAGGACTTCCAAACCAGCTATGGTGAGCTTTACCTCGCCACGCAACGCGCGTTTGATTTTTCCGAGCATCCTCATCTACGCCGAGAAGTCTTCGAGTACGTCAAGGATGCGTTCCGAGGTGTGTCCATCCCACAACGGCAGCTGCTTGACCGACTTCTGCCCCGCGCCGTTCAACGCCGTGGACGCAGCATTTACGATCCTGCCCGTGTCGGTCCCGACCACGACATTCGTACCCAACTCGACAGTGATTGGCCGTTCGGTATTTTCACGCAGCGTGAGGCACGGAATTCCAAGCGCGGTCGTCTCTTCCTGGATGCCGCCCGAATCAGTCAGAACAAGACGCGCCGCGCTGTAAAGCGCGAGAAAGTCGAGATAACCAAGCGGATCGACAACGCGCAGGTTCTTCATCGCACCGACGCGCTCGCTCAACCCCAGCGTGGCAATCGTCTTGCGAGTGCGAGGGTGCACGGGAAAAACGACCGGCAACCGTTCCGTTATTGTTTCGAGCGCCGTGAGAATCCTCGCGAACGTATCCGGAACGTCGACGTTCGACGGACGGTGCAACGTCATCACTGCGTAGTCGAGGTCACTAACACCCAGATCCGCGCGAACCGATGACTGTCGGGCGCGTTCGAGGTTCTGGTGCAACGAGTCGATCATCACGTTTCCGACAAACCTGATTCGCTCCTCAGGTATTCCCTCGGCGCGGAGGTTCGCATCCGCGTCGCGCGAAGGCGTGAAAAGCAGATCCGAAATCTGATCGGTCAACACGCGATTGATCTCTTCCGGCATTGTGCGGTCGCGGCTACGCAGTCCTGCCTCGACGTGGCCCACCTTCACGCCGAGCTTCACACACACGAGCGCGCACGCGATCGTCGAATTGACGTCGCCGACGACAAGCACCCAGTCGGGTTTCTCGTGCAGCACCACAGGCTCGAAACGCTCCATTACCGCGGCGGTTTGTACCGCATGCGAACCGGAACCGACGCCGAGATGAGTATCAGGTTGAGGTAGTTGAAGATCGCGGAAAAACGAATCGGACATGTCCGCATCGTAGTGTTGTCCGGTATGGACCACGAGCGGTTGAAACTTTTCGGGCCGCGCCTTCATCGCGGCCACGATCGGCGCAACCTTCATAAAGTTGGGCCGCGCGCCAACGACATTGATTACTTTGACCATTTCGTTTGCCAGTGGTGGTCAGTAGTCAGTTGTAAAGCGTGACGGACAACGGACCACTGACAAGTGACAAAGTACAAAGGACTAAGCACGGGGTTACAAACGAATGATTCGCGCCTTACTGCCGCGTCGCAGGTCTCCATTCAACGCGTTGCGCGTATCGACAATCAGCGGCGCGGTGGAACAAACGTGTTTGTAGTCGATCTCGCTGTGGTCCGTAACGATGATTAGACAGTCGGCGGCGCCCAGTTCTTCGTCAGTTAAAGGCACAGACGACAATGGCTCACCGCTGCCTTCGATGTGCGCATCGTCAAAACGAACCTCTTTCACAAACGGATCGTGGTAGCGAACGTTCGCGCCTTTCGCGCGCAGCCGATCGATGATCGAAAGCGCCGGGCTTTCTCGCACGTCGTCGACGTCGCGCTTGTAAGCAACACCCAGCAGCAGAACATTCGATCCTTTTACGGCTTTCTGTTCGTCGTTCAGACCGTCGGCGACCAGTTGGACCACGTGCTCAGGCATGCGTGAATTGACTTCTTCCGCGAGGCTGATGAAGCGCGAGTCGAAGCCGTGCTGCCGCGCCTTCCACGACAAATAATGCGGATCGAGCGGAATGCAGTGACCGCCAATTCCCGGACCAGGATAGAACGCCATGAAACCGAACGGCTTCGTCGCCGCCGCCCGAATAACTTCCCACGTGTCGATGTTCAGCGCGTAACATAGGCGGGCCATTTCGTTTGCCATGCCGATGTTTACCGCGCGAAAAGTGTTTTCCAGCAGTTTCGCGGCCTCGGCTACCCGCGCGGAAGTGACGGAATGAACGTGGTTGACGATGTGGGAGTAGAGATGCGAGGCAACAATGGTTGAATCCGCCGTGACGCCGCCGACGACCTTCGGAATGTTGTGTGTCATGAACTGCGGATTTCCGGGATCGACGCGCTCCGGCGAGAATGCGAGAAGAAAATCCGCGTCGAGTTTCAAACCCGTCTCTTCAAACATCGGCAACAACACTTCGTCGGTCGTGCCAGGGTAGGTCGTCGATTCCAGGATGATTAACTGACCGCGGCGCAGGCGTTGTTTGATCTCTTCAGCGGCCGCGAGGATATAGGAAACGTCCGGTTCCTTCGTTTTGCGAAGCGGAGTGGGAACGCAGATGATGATGACGTCGCAATCGCTGAGGTGGTTGAAATCAGTCGTGGCGCGAAGTCGTTCCGACGTCACCATTTCATGAAGTCTCGTCGCGGGCACGTCGCCGATGTATGAATGACCCTCGTTGATCTGCCTTGCTTTGGTTTCGTCAACCTCGAACCCTGTGGCGCGAAAGCCTTTAGAGGCAAATTCCACCAGCAACGGCAGACCGACATATCCGAGCCCGATCACACCTACCTGGGCCTGTTTATTAGTAATTTTATTGATCAGTTCATCCTTCATAATTGGGCGAAAGACTAGATAACCCTATCGACAAGTGTCAAGCAATCATATATATCGGTGTGCGTGGCGACGAATCCCCCAAGGTTGATCCGCGGCCTTAGCCTGCTGGACGCGACCATGATCGTGGTCGGCTCGATGATCGGGTCGGGGATCTTTATCACCTCCGCTGAATCGTCCCGTCTGGTTGGGTCGCCGGGTTGGCTGCTGGTGGCGTGGGCGCTGGCAGGCGTGCTGACAATCACCGGCGCGCTCTGTTGCGCGGAACTGGCCGCGATGTGGCCGCGCGCGGGCGGGCAGTACGTCTTTTTGCGAGAAGCCTATGGACCAGCGACCGGGTTCCTTTTCGGCTGGGGACTGTTTCTGATCATTCAAACAGGAACGATCGCCGCGGTGGCGGTCGCTTTCGCAAACTTCACCGGCGTTCTCATCGATTGGATCTCAGGCGAGCGATACCTCGTCGCGCCCCTCGTGATACTCAAACCATTCACGCTTGGAGGATTGTCGTTCAACGGCTACGCAGTCAGTTTGTCGACTCAGCAACTGCTTGCAGTCGTGATGATCCTGTTTCTCACCTTCATCAACACACGCGGACTCCAAACCGGCAAAGTTATTCAAAACACATTTACAGTCACGAAGACAGCCGCACTGTTGGGTTTGATAGTGATTGGTTTATTCATTGGTTGGAACGGGGCGAGTGCGGCGTACACATCGTCGTGGTGGAAATCGTGGGAAAACGGTTGGCAGCCGACGGCGGCGCAAGTTGGGTTCGACCCGTCGACCCAGGGATTGGTGGTGCTGGCGCTATTGATGTTGCTTGGCCGGGCGATGGTTGGACCACTCTTCGCGCAGTCAGCGTGGAACAATGTGACGTTCACTGCCGGCGAAGTTCGGGATCCCGGAAAAAACCTGCCGCGCGCGTTGTTGATCGGCTGCGGATTGGTGGTGACGTGCTATTTGCTCGCTAACCTCGCGTACGTCGTGACGTTGCCGCTCGCGGGAATTCAAACGGCGGCGCAGAATCGTGTGGCCACAGCGGTTATGCAAGCGGTGCTCGGGCCGAGCGGCACGATCCTGATGGCGATCGCGATCATGATCTCCACGTTCGGTTGTAATAACGGTCTGATCCTGGCGGGCGCTCGCGTTTACTACGCGATGGCGCGGGACGGACTGTTCTTCAAACGCGTCGACAGCGTGAACGCGAAACACGTGCCGGCGGTTGCGCTGATTGCGCAGGGGATCTGGGCCTCGTTGCTGGTCCTGCCGCGAACGGCGACTGTTAATCAGCAGACCGGCGGTTATACGTTTGGCAACGTCTACACGCAACTACTCGAATATATCGTCTCAGCGGATCTGGTTTTGTATGCGTTGATGGTGGGCGCGGTGATTGTGATGCGACGTAAGGCGCCGGAAATCGAGAGGCCGTACCGGACGTTTGGCTATCCGATTGTGCCGCTGATCTACCTTGTTTTAGCGGGCTTATTCATCATCGACCTCGCGATCCTCGCACCGTCCACTTCCGGCATCGGATATCTTTTGGTCGCGACGGGCATACCGATCTATTTCATCTGGAGCCACAAAAAGGCACAAAAGGCACAAAAGAACTCGGGTGAATCTCTTTAGGCCGAGTCAATTCTCCAGGCCAAGTCAATTCTCTAGCCCGAGTCAGCTTCTTTTGTGCTTTTTGTGCCTTTTTGTGGCTCACTTAACCCATTCGTCAGCGATCTCGGTTTCGACTTTCACCGGCACAGTCTTCAAATACTCTTCACCCGCAGCGCACATCACGCGTTCAACCTTCGCAGCAATCTCCTGCGCCTCGTCCGCATCCGCTTCCACAACGATCTCGTCGTGAATGATGTTAACGATCTTCGCGTCCGTATCGCGAAGCTCGTTTTTCATCAAACGTAGCGCGCGTTTGAGAATGTCGGCGCTCGTCCCCTGGATCGGCGTGTTCTTGCCGTTGCGTTGCGTCATCGAGATCTGCTGCCGGTCGTTTTCATCGTAACGGAAACGCACGAGACGTCCGGATGCGGTCCGCGCCTGCCGATCGCTCACCGCCCGGCTCGCGGCGTCGCGAAGATAGTTGTCGAGACCGCGATACGTCGTGAAGTATCGTCGCAACACGTTCTCCGCATCAGAAACAGTCAACCCGGTCATCAACGCAAAACGTTGCGCGCCAATGCCGTAGACCACGCCGAAATTCAAACGCTTCGCAAAATCACGTTGCTCCTTAGTCACCTGGTCCAACGACGCGTTGAAGACTTGCGACGCCGTAACTCGATGTAGATCGGCTCCCGAGTTGAACGCGTCGATAAACCCCCGATCGCCTGAAAACTCCGCGAGTATGCGCAACTCGATCTGCGAATAGTCGGCGATGATCAACTTCCGTCCTTCCGGATGACCGCTGAAACAGCGCCGGTACTCGACTGCATGCGGCACCTGCTGAATGTTCGGGTTCGTGCACGCGAACCGTCCGGTGGGCGCGCCGATCTGGCGGAAGTCTGCATGCAAACGCTTCGTCACGGGATTGATCAACTCGATCATGTTCTGCCCGTAACTCGTCAAGGCCTTTTGCACGGTGCGGTATTCAAGCAGCGTCCCAATGATCGGATACTCGATCGCAAGCGGCTGCAACTTCCAGTTGCGCGTCGAGTCCGGCACGGGAATACCGAGCCGGTTGAGCGCCTGCGTCAACTGCTGGTGCGAATCGAGATTGATGTCGTTGCGTTGTGGCCCACCGAAAAGCGTTCCTTGCGACGACTCCTCCGCCAGCACTTGCTGCAACTCTTCCGCCAGTTCGACCCGTCGCTTTTCGACTATGCCGAGCTGTTCGAGCCAGCGATCTTTGTGCATGAAAAACCCGGCGAGCTCGATGTCGACCACCGTGTTGACGCATTCAAACTCTAGTTGCGCGCACTTGATCAACGACTCACTCTTCAACCGGTCGATCAACTTTTCACGCAACGGCAGAAGGATCGCGGCATCGCGCGCGGCGTACTCGAGTTGCGCTTCCGAAAGCTCGAAATTCCAGTTGCTCAGTCGCTCGCTCTTATCGACCGACTCCCCCAAGTAACGGCTCGCCACCGTCTCCAACCCATGACGCTCTTCGATGTCCCCTGCGCCGACAATTTGACTCGCGAGCAAAGTGTCAAACAGCCCGCCGAGATCAATACCGAGGTTGTGCTTGATGAATTTCGCGTCAAATTTTGCGTTGTGCGCGATCTTGATCGGCCGTGGTGCTTCAAGCAGACGACGCAGCGGCGCGAGTGCTTCGCCTTTCGCAGCGCCGGTTGCCCCGCCGTTCGCGAACGCGTCGAAGTCGAAGATGAACACTCGATCGGGCGTGGCGAGCTGGATCAAACGCAACCGCGACGTGAACGGATCGAGCTCGGTGGTTTCCGTGTCGAGTCCGACCACCGGCTGCGAGGAGATTGCTTCTATGCTTCTGCGGACTTCATCCGGAGTCTTAATTACCTGGTAGTTCATCGATGAGGATTAGAGTGCCATGAGTCTCTTCAACATCAAAATCTGGCCTTTGTGTTGGGCTTCGTGATCGACGAGGTGATGAAGGATCCAGCGCAAGTTGTGCTCCGTCGGTTTGTCCTGTCGTTCGTAGTGGATAATCCGTTCGAGATCTTTATCGTTGTATGTGAAGAGCAGATCGCGCGTTTGGTTGCGGACCTTGGCCGCTTCCTGCAAGCAGAATTCCGTGGTAAATCCTTCGCGTGAAACGCGTTCGACGTCGTCGAGTATATCCCAGCACGGGGCTTTCTGGTCTTCTTCGGTGAGCTGATGTCCGGCGACGACCATCTGCATCCAGAACCACTCTGCTTCGCCGATGTGCAACACGAGGCCGCCGATCGAGTGCGCTCCCAGAAACGGAGGTTTGCCGATCAAGTCATCGGGAATGGACTTCACGGCGGCGACGAGCTGACTGCGCACTTCTTCCATGCCGCTGAGGTAATAGCCGATACCAGTTGATAAGCCGGGATGAGGAGTTAACACTCTTTGTCTCATTCAGTAACCCTTTCAGTAATCTCTGCGTACCTCTGTGTCCTCTGGGTCTCTGTGGTTAACCTCTTTTACATTATTCACCGCAGAGAGACACAGAGGACACAGAGGGGTACGCAGAGATTACTTCAGCTTTACGACACACTAAAAACCTCACAGTTTCACGTCGCGGGAGCCAGTTCATTTTCAACACGCTGCTGCACAAATATTAACAGGAGTATCGCAGCCGTCGCGCCCATAACTGCGCTGACGATGAATGCGGTTGCCGGTCCCTTCCAGTCCCAGATGATACCCATCAATAGCGATGCAGGAAACACCGTGATGCCGAACGCGAGATTATAAAGTCCATAAGCCGTTCCGCGTTGTTCGGGCCGGACGAGATCGGCGACCAGCGCCTTCTCAGCGCCTTCGACGAGCCCGAAGTAAATGCCATAGATCAAAAATAGCGCCCACACGGAGAAGGCATTGTCGACAAACGCGAAACCGGCGTAAACGGCCGCGTACAGCACCCAACCGGAGACGATCAAGCGTTTACGGCCAAGTCGATCGGACAGGTCGCCGCCATACAACGAGCTGAGCACTTTCGACGCATGATGTGCGGACCAGAGCAACGGAATCACGACGAGCGAAACGCCGGACTGATTCGCACGCAGAATGAGAAAGGCATCTGATGAGTTTGAAAGCGTGAATAAAGCAAGGATGAGCAGGAAACGTTTGAAGTTACGGTCGAACCCGCGCAACGAGAGCTTAACAGGCTTGGTTTTATCCGCCTGGATCACCGGCGACTCGCGCATTACAAATATTGCCACGAGCACCGCAAGGAAAGCTGGTATTGCGGCAATCAAAAAAATCCGTGTGAAGTTACTCGCAAAGAGACCGACCAGCAAATAACCAATCAACGGTCCAACAACTGCGCCGCTATGGTCCATCGCGCGATGAAACCCAAACGCCAACCCGCGTTGTTCGAGTCGAACAGAGTCGGCAATCATCGCATCACGCGGCGCAGTGCGGACTCCCTTGCCGACGCGATCCCCCACGCGGATCGCCAGCACCTGTTGCCAGTTGCCGGCAAACGCCAGCAGCGGTCGCATCAACGCTGCCAGCGCGTAGCCGCCGACGACCAAAAACTTCCGCTTGCCGAGTCGATCGCTGAGATGACCAGCGAACAGTTTCAACAAACTCGAGATCGATTCGGCTAGTCCTTCAATGATTCCGATCGCGCCTGCGGATGCGCCCAGACTGGTGGCGAGGAAGATAGGAAGCAGCGGATAAATTATTTCGCTTGACGCGTCGTTAAGAAGACTGACTAGACCGATAGCAACAACGTTAGGTGGGAGTTTCCGATAGCGGCCCCACAGCCCTGGAGTGCTTTCGTCAAGCTCAAGCCTTTTGATAGCGAGCCCTCACGACGGTCTTGATATTTCCGCGCACGTGAAAATCACCTTCGATCTCCACGCTCAGCGGATCGCAGGCGGCGACAAAGTCTTCGAGAATGATGTTGATGACGTGCTCGTGAAAGATCTTCACGTTGCGAAACGAGTTTATGTAGAGCTTCAAACTCTTCAGTTCGATGCAGCGTTCGTTCGGAACGTATTCGAGCCGGATGGTAGCGAAGTCCGGAAAATCAGAGAACGGGCAGATCGCCGTAAACTCAGGAATCTCGAAATTGATCTTGATTTCGCGACCGGGAAACTCGTAGGCAAACGTGTCCAGCGGAAACAGGCTCATCTCCGCGCGCGGCGTTGATTGAATATCAAGACACTGATTGTTAAATCTGTGATCGTCCATGTCCTCTGTCGAAGAACTTAATCAGCACGAGCCCCGCGATGAAACCACCGATGTGCGCAGCGTATGCCACGCCACCTTGTTGCGAGCCTTCGCCTAATATGCCGAGTCCGCTGATTAACTGGAACGCGAACCAAATCCCGATCGCTACCCAGGCAGGAACGTCAGTCAGGAAGCGGAAGAGAATCACTGTTACGCGTCGTGCGGGATGGAGCAGGAGGTAACCTCCCAACACTCCCGAGATCGCACCGGAAGCACCAAGACTCGGAATAAGCAGGTCCTGCCGCTCCCCGGCGAAAGCCGCGGTAGTGAAAACGTGGGCCAACGAGGCGATCACACCGCACAGCAAATAAAAAATTAAGTAGCGCACATGGCCCAACCGGTCTTCGATGTTGTCGCCGAAGATCCAGAGGAAGAGCATGTTTCCAGCTATGTGTGCGATGCCGCCGTGCATAAACATCGACGTGATCAAGGTGAGGTAAACAAAGGGCGTATAACCGAGGCCCGGAAGCTGGAACTGCTGGCCCGTTGGAGTTTCTACAATTCGAGGCTCGGTTTGAATGTCGCTCCCGGACATGATTTCGCCGGGCACTGTTGAAAACGAGTACGTGAAATCAGTATCGGTCCCGAGGCGCTGTAATAGTACGAAGACGAGAATATTGAGCGCAATGAACGCGTAGTTAACCCACGGGATCGTGGTTCTGCCGGTGTTGTCGTCGTAAAGCGGAAAGACCATTGTCAGCGTGCCTCATTTACAAAAATTGAGTGAGTCTAACTCGCCGCCTGTGCGGACATTGTAACGTCGCTGTTACTAAAAGGTTTAATCCATTCCGCGATTTGGCACGGGGACACCGGCGTGAACCATCGCCGGTTCCTGTGGTCTCAGTAACTCGTAACCCTCCGAACGGGCCACGTAAGTGGCGGCAGTCATGTCGCCGGTGACGTTTAGCGTTGTGCGGCACATGTCGAGTATGCGATCAACGCCAAGGATGATCGCGATCAACGCCGGATTTATTCCGACTGTAACCAGCACGCCAATGATGAAAGGAATCGAACCCGAAGGAATACCAGCCGTCCCGATGCCCCCAATTATCGCGAGATAGACCACCATCAACTGTTGGCCCAACGTTAGGTCAACGCCGGCCAGTTGGGCCAGGAAGAGCACTGTCACGCCTTCGTAAAGAGCGGTTCCGTTCTGATTCGCGGTCGCGCCGACCGTCAATACGAAACTATTGATGTGTTGTGGCACGCCGAGGTTCTGCTCGGAAACGCGCAACGCAGTCGGCAGCGTCGCGTTCGACGACGAGGTCGAAAAAGCTGTAAGGATCACGGTCTTTACGCGACGGAAAAACTCGAGCGGCGAGATGCGCGAGAGGAAGTAAACGGAAAGTGAGTAAACGCCGAACATGTGCAGCGACAGACCGAGCAACACAGTCACGACGAACCAGCCGAGCGCTGCCAAAAGGTCGAGGCCGAAGCGCGCCGTTGTGTTGAACAACAGACAGGCCACCGCAAAAGGCGCGAACTTCATGATGATCTCGATGATCTTCGCCGTGATCTCGTAAAGACCTTCAAGCACGCGCAACACGGGTGCGGTGACAGTAACCGGCAGGAGTGTGATCGCAATTCCAATTACCAACCCGAAGAACATCAGGTGCAGCATGTTCGCGTCTTCTTTATTCGCGACGGCGAAGAAAGGGTTTTTCGGGACGAGCGTTTCGACGACGGACATTAACGGAGTTGTGGCGGCGCCAGGTTTTGTCGCGTCCTGGACCACGGTCGTGGCAGCGCTGGAGTAACGCTGTTGCAGCGCAGTCGCGGTTGCCGGGTCGATACGATTGCCGGGCCGGATCGTGTTGGCGAGCGTGATGCCGATCGCCACTGAGATCGCTGAGATCACCAGGCAGTAACCAAACGATTTGAGACCAACGCGTCCGAGTTTGCGAATGTCGCCGATGCCTGCCACACCCACGACGAGCGAGGAGAAGACCAGTGGCACGACGATCATCAACAACAGGCGCAGAAACAGTTGGCCCACCGGGTTAGTGATGTTGTCGATGGTCCAAGCAACACGGGCATGGTCGCCGCCGAACAAGCGATTCACCGTCACGCCTGCAATCACGCCGATGAGAAGGCCGATTAGGATCTTCGTGTGAAGAGCGAGGCCGCGTGGTTTGTCAGGTGTCTCTTCGTCGAGATCGGTGGCGACCTCACGTTCGAAAGCGTCGCGCTGTACTCGATCGGTGCCGTGGCGTCGGTTGTCTTTTTCTTCAGGCATAGTGTTTGTCTCTTGTGCCTTTTTGTGTCTGCGTTTTGTGCCTCTTGTGTTACCGGCCCCAACGGAGCTTGTCACGCAAAACGTCGAAGTAGTTTCTGTTGCTGGGCTGCACCAGGTTGAACGCCACACTGCTCTTGCGAATCACTGCGCGGTCTTCGACCTTCAACGAAACACCTACTTGCCCGTCGAGCGTCAGCGTCACCTCTTCCTGATCGGTTTTCAACAGCAGTTCGATCGTGGCGTCGTCCGGCACGACGATCGGACGATTAGAGAGTGTGAACGGACAGATCGGCGTGATCACAACCGCGTTCATCGAGGGAAAAATCACTGGTCCACCCGCGGAAAGGTTATAGGCCGTCGAACCGGTGGGCGTCGAGATGATTAAGCCGTCAGCGCGAAACGCGTTTACGAAATGCTGGTTGAGATAAGCTTCGATTTCGATGATTCGGGCGAGTGCTGACTTGTTTATGACCACATCGTTGAGCACTCGATTGTGCGTGATCAGCTCGTCGCCTCGCCGGAGATCGACGTCGAGCATGACGCGTTTGTCGAGACGAAAATTGCCGGAAATGATCGATTCGAGTGCCCGGTAAAGCTCTTCGATGCGAAACTCGGCGAGATATCCGAGTCCGCCGTAGTTGACGCCCAGCACGGGCACTTCGCGATCACCGAGCATGCGAGCGGTGGCGATCATCGTTCCGTCGCCGCCGAGGACGAGGATCTGATCGACATTCGCTGCCAACTCCTCGCGCGGGACCTGTTCGACGGCGCAACCAGTTTCCAGCTGGATTCGATCGCGCTCGATCTCGGGTGTGCCGACGAGGGCGATGCCACGCTCGTCGAGCCACGAGACCAGCTCACAGACGGTCCTTAACGCGTCCGGTTGGTTCGGCTTCAGAACGATTCCTATGCGCTTGATTGGCGACATGTTGAGTGCTTGGGCCGGGATGATACGGGACGGCCGATCCAGACTTCAACTCAAATCAGCTTGTAGTGCGCCAGGAATTCGACGTTGCCTTCGGCGCCCTGAATTGGCGACTCGGTCACGCCTGCTACCCTAAGGCCTAGTTGGACGGCCGCGTTGTTTACTGTTTCGACGGCTTGCGCGCGTTTAACTGCGTCGCGCACGATGCCGCCGCCGCCAACTTCTCCTCGACCGACTTCAAACTGCGGCTTGATGAGCGTGACGATCGAACCGCCTTCGCGGATCAATGAAACGATCGCAGGCAGCACCTTCGTTGCCGAAATAAAGGAGACGTCAATGACTGCGAGATCGAACCTCACCGGAAAGTCTTCGGGTTGCAGGTATCTTGCGTTCACGCCTTCCCGGACTTCGACGCGCGGATCGTTTCGTAGTCTCCAGTCGATCTGGTTGTGGCCCACGTCGATCGCAAACACTTTCTGCGCGCCGTTTTGCAGCAGGCAGTCGGTGAATCCTCCGGTCGAAGCACCGACGTCAAGACATGCAGCGCCCTCTACGTTGAGTTGAAACTCTCGCAACGCTGCCTGAAGTTTCAACCCGCCGCGCCCCACATAACGCGACGCCGGATCGTCCGCGTGCTTCACGCGAATCCTCGCGTCGATAGTAAATTGATCGGAAGGTTTTTGAACCTGCTGTTCGTCAACGAGCACAACTCCAGCCATGACCAGCGCCTGCGCCTTCGTGCGCGACTCGGCTAAGCCTCGTTCGACCAACAGTTTGTCTATGCGTTCGCGCTTCACGTTACGGACATTACACCATAACGCGAACAAGAAGGATGGGTAACTAATCTACGCTCGACGAACGGCTGAAGAGACCACGGCGCGAGGCGTGTCAGTCAGCCGTAACTCGCCGGCGCACGCGCCGCAAAGCCACACGATGATGTGAGGCGCATCTGACCAAAAGAAAGAACTAACTTTGCCTGCCACTTTAACGGCTTGATCGACAGGGAGTCGTTGCAATGCCTGAATGTAAAATACGCCATTATAAAAATCGCCCTCGGCCCCCTCATCTCTATGAATACACTCCCGCTCACGAAACATCTGTCTACTCATGATGATTCACCGTTTCCTCGCGCCGCCGGAGCGCGAATCTGACCGTTATTAAATGCGTCGGGGTTAAATAAGTGAGGAGCAAACGGACTTGGCGAGATAATGCCATCCGAGTTGCGATCCGTCAATAATATTTAACAGGGATCAATACGGGCGCTCAGGACGTCGCCGCGGGCCTTCGAAAATTTCATTCAGATTTGAGAGATCGCGGTCGTTCAGGCGGTTGCGACGTTCACGCCTGGCGGCGCGACGCGCTCGTCTTTCCTGCCACTGTTCGTACAACAGGGCTTCGCGAATCTGTTCGAGTTGTTCCTCTTCGCTAGGCTGCACGGCGTTGCGATCGCGATGCGAATTGACGATTCGCGGACGTTGAGCGAGCGGTTCCTGTCGCTTCGGAGCCGGCGGATGTACTGGTGGCGCTTCCTCGACTTCGACTGTCGTGGAATCAGCGATTTGCCCACCAGAATCAGCGATTTGTTCGCCAGAATCGACGATTGACGGTTCCTCGACGGGTGGCAACTGTGCTGCCGCAGTGGCCGTCGTTTCCGGTTGAGGTTCGGCGATTTGCGGAACTTCAGTGTTGGCTGCGATACGTTTAACGCGCACTGCCACCAGGGCTGACGCCGCGCCGAGCATCATCGCAATCGCAAACGCGAGGCTAAGAAACCAGAATCTCCGGAGTCTTAGCTTTGTCCGGATGTTGGCTAACGGCACGACAGGCTGCGCCCGTTGCGCGACACGCCGATCATCGAAATGAGGCGAGGGCACGGACGTACGAAGTTCCACCGGATTTTCGAATAATTCTTCCTTCATCGTTCAATTGCGTCAGGGATTTAAACCTGGCCGGGAGTACTTTGAGTCGTTGCAATCACAAGGCCACGCGTTAATTGCTTCTGTTACACCGTTTTTTCGCAGGAAACGACGTAAGTCCGGTTAGAGGAGAGGCAGAAACAAACGATTTGGTGCACGAAAACGACGCGTTGTGTTATGAAACAAGTGGTTTCCCGCAAAGGCGCAAAGTCGCGAAGCGAAAACAGAATCGAAACCTGTCGTCTGGCTTTGCGTCTTTGCGCCTTTGCGGGAACTCTTAAGCCCTTACCTCACGACACGTCGAGATTTGGTGCGGCGGTCGTCCAAAACCTCAATGCTGTCCTTCACGCGACTATAAATTCCATCCGCGTCGAGTCCGTACTTCGCGAGCAGCAGCTTCGCATCGCCATGAGTGATGAGCCGATCCGGGACACCCATGCGAACGACACGCACTTTGTCCTGAAGTCCGTTTTCTTCCAGAAGCTCCAGCACCGCTGAGCCAAAACCACCAGCGAGGTAAGCTTCTTCGACCGTAACTATCAGCCGCTTGGTCCGAGCCAGTGCGAGCAGCAACGGCGCATCGAGTGGTTTCACAAAGCGGGCATTAACGACCGTCGTTTCGATCCGTTCTTTCGCCAACTGTCCCGCCGCCGCAAGTGACGGATGCACCATCGCTCCATACGCAACGATCGCAACCTCTCCGCCGTCCCGCAAAATCTCACCCTTACCAATTTCCAGCAACGCAGGCTCGCGCGTAATGTCTGCGCCAACTCCGTTCCCGCGCGGATAACGCATGGCCGCAGGACCGGTGTGCTCGATCATCGTGTAGAGCATGTCGCGCATCTCGCCTTCGTCTTTCGGCGCCATCACGACGATGTTCGGCACAGCGCGCATGTAAGCGATGTCGAGCAGCCCGTGATGCGTTTGTCCGTCGCCACCCGCGATGCCGCCACGATCGAGACAGAATTTGACGTTCAGGTCCTGGATGCAGACGTCATGGACTAACTGATCGAATCCGCGTTGCAGGAACGTCGAATAGATCGCGCAAACAGGTGTCAGACCTTCACACGACATTCCCGCCGCGAAAGTGACGCAGTGTTGTTCGGCGATGCCAACGTCAAAAGAACGTTCCGGAAACTTCTCGAGCGCCGTACAGATACCCGTTCCATCGGGCATTGCGGCCGTCAACGCGACGACCTTCTGATCTTTTTCCATCAAGTGGGCCAGCGTGTCGCCAAAAACCTTTGTATACGTAGGGGCTTTAGCAGAACTGCTCACCGGTTTGCCGGTTGCGAGATCGAATGGACCGGTTGCATGCCAGCGATAGTAATCAGGCTCGACCTGCGGGAATCCTTTTCCTTTCGTCGTCAACGCGTGAACGATCACTGGACCATCTTTGATCTGCTTCGCCTCGTTGAGCGCTGCGACGAGTGCGCGCGGGTTGTGACCGTCGACGTAACCGATGTATTTGAAACCAAGTTCGCTGACGAGCGCCCCGGGCAGAACCACCGCGGCAAGCATGTCTTTCATCGTCTTCGCCGCATGATGCAAACGCTCGCCGACGGAAGGAATAGCAAGAAGTTTCTCTTCAACTTCATCCTTGAATCGATGGTAACCGTGGGCGCCGCGGATACGATTCAGGTAACCGGTCAACGCGCCGACCGCGGGCGCGATCGACATCTCGTTATCGTTCAAAACCACAATGAGACGGCTCTTCAAATGGCCCGCCTGGTTTATGGCTTCCATCGCCATGCCGCCGGCCAGCGATGCGTCGCCGATCAGCGCGACAACGTGATGATCATCACCCTTGCGATCGCGCGCGATGGCCATGCCGAGCGCCGCTGAAAGGGAAGTCGAAGCGTGACCCGCGCCGAACGTGTCGTACTGTGATTCGTCGCGCCGCAGAAAACCGCTGATGCCGCCGTACTGTTTGATCGTCGGCAACTGCTCGCGGCGGCCGGTCAGGATCTTGTGCGCGTAAGCCTGGTGGCCCACATCCCAGACGAGACGGTCATGTGGCGTGTCGAAGGCGTAGTGCAGCGCGACAGCCAGCTCAACTGCGCCGAGTGACGCTCCGGTGTGCCCCCCAACGCGAGACATGGTTTCGAGAATGTAATTGCGAATCTCGTCTGAAACGGCCCTAAGTTGTTCAACTGGTAGCGCGCGCAGGTCAGCGGGCGAGTGAATACTCTCAAGAAGACTCATTGTGGGCGCATTGTACTCCAATCGCCGATTTTTGCTACGCAAGCCCTTTTTCACTTTCATAATGCTCACGTGCTTGGTAATGCAAAGTACTCTGTCCGAGACAAGTTGTCAACTGAAAATTCGTGGTGCTCGGATTCCGGCATTTGTTTTTAATCCGTAGCTGAACTCGTCTCCGGCCCTCATCGTTTAGTACGACACGCGGCGAGGCGCGGATTCAGGTGTTTCAATGGGCGACCAGAAATTCAATATCGAACTACTCTTCAAGGCCCTCGCCGACCCCACGCGACTGCGACTGATTCACCTCCTGGGTGACGAGGAGGTTTGCGTTTGCTCGTGCGTCGAGAGATTGAAAACAAGCCAGCCAAAGGTGTCGCGCCATCTTGCTTATCTCCGGCGAGCGGGGCTCGTCACCTCGCGACGCGACGGCAAGTGGATTTATTATCGGCTGATCAATCCGTCCAATCCGTGTGCCTCGAAGATCCTTCGCGAGGTGCGCCAGTGGTTGGCGAGCATTCCTTGACAATCCGCGACTCCCGATTAGAATTGGACTTCGCCTGATTAGGCACGGAGATGTGGCCGAGTGGCTGAAGGCGGCGGTTTGCTAAACCGTTAAGGGTCAAAAGCCCTTCACAGGTTCGAATCCTGTCATCTCCGCCAGATTTTGGTCAGTAGTCGGTAGCCCCCAGCTACTGACTACTTTTTTATTGTCATGACAGTCCGCGTACGCTTCGCACCATCGCCCACGGGTTACCTGCACATCGGCGCCGCCCGTTCCGCTCTCTTCAACTGGCTCTTCGCCCGCAAATCCGGCGGCAAGTTTCTCCTGCGCATCGAAGACACAGATCTGCAACGCTCGACCGACGAGTCGACCCGCTCGATCATCGACGGACTCGAGTGGCTCGGTCTCGACTACGACGAAGATCTCGTCTTCCAATCGAATAACGCGCCGCAACATCGCGCCGCCGCGAACCGTCTGCTCGAAGAAGGCAAGGCCTATCGCGATTTCACCCCGAAGGAACAGCGTGACGACAACCAGGTAAAGCAGGAGATTGCGGAACGCGCTCGCGCGCAGACCCTCGAAGGAGTCGATCCAAGGAGCAATCCATATCGCGATCTCGCAAAAGAAGAATCGGAGCGACGCGCGGCCGCGGGCGAATCGTTCGCGGTGCGTTTGAAAGTGCCTGTCGAGGGCCAGACGAAGTTTGACGACGTCGTTTTTGGACCACAGGAGCGCAGCCATTCTGAAATCGAGGATCTCGTGTTGCTGCGTTCAGACGGTCATCCGCTTTACAACCTCTCGGTCGTGATCGACGACATCGAGATGGGCATCACGCACGTCATCCGCGGACAGGACCATCTCACCAACACCCACAAGCAGATCCTGCTTTACGAGGCACTCGGCGCGGAGGTACCGCGGTTTGCGCACCTGCCGCTGATCCTCGCGCCAAACAAAGGCAAACTCTCGAAACGAAAGCACGGCGAAGTAGTTTCGCTGACAACCTATCGCGATCGTGGTTTCGTGCCGGCAGCGTTTCGCAATTTTCTCGCGCTGCTCGGATGGTCTCCGCCGGAGGGCAAAGAACTACTCACCAAGGAAGAGTTGGTCGAGGCGTTTTCACTCGAAGGCATCGGACGTGCAAACGCGATCTTCAACTTTCAGGAGAACGATCCCCGGCGCTGGACTGACGACAAAGCGCTGTGGATGAACTCCGAATACATCCGCACGATGCCGCTCGACGACCTGTTGCCGATGGTGAAAGCCGAGTTACGGGCGAATAAATTGTGGCGCGAAGAGTATGAAGATGACGATCGCGATTGGTTGTTAAAGACCCTCGATCTCATTCGCCAGCGCTACTTCACGCTCAAAGATTTTTCCGAGCAGGGCCGCGCGTATTTTTCCGACGACTTCGATTTCGATGAGTCGGCGGTGAACAAGAATTTGCGCAAGGAGCCACGACTGCGTGAATTGCTGTCAGGTCTGGCTGACAAGCTGGAGACCGTCGAGCCGTTCAACACGGAAACCGCCGAAGCAGGATTACGAGCTTTTGCGGATGAAGCGGGTGTGAAAGCGGGTTTACTGATCAACGGCTCGCGCACGATGTTGACTGGACAGGCCGTCGGTCCATCGATGTTTGACATCTTCGACGTGCTCGGACGCGATGCCTCCGTGCAACGGCTGAGGAGTGGTATTCCGTTTCAATAAGGAGACTTATGAAAACACGGATTTTTCTAATGGCGATTCTGATCTGTGTTCCAACTTTGGTTAACGCTCAATCAGACGCACAAGCGGTGCTTGCGGCGTTCGACAAGCTGGTCGCCGGGATCGAGCACGCAAACGTGAACGAGGTAATGAGTGTTTACTGGAACAATCCGCAGCTCAATCTCTTCAACTACAACGGTACGGTCACCAAAGGCTGGGAGCAGGTTAAAAAGAATCGGGAAAGCTCATACCCGCAGATCAAAGACGCCAAGCTGGTCGTGCGTGACAAAGCAGTCCACATGTTGGGACGAGAGGGCGCGATCGTGACTTGCCATTGGACGCAGACGCAAATCTACAAAGGCACGCCGGAAACCGTTACTGGGCGGATGACACTCGTCTTCAAACGTGTCGGCACTGCCTGGAAGGCGATCCACTTACACTCGTCGCCCGATTCGCCCGATCCGTCGCGCATTCCTGCTTCGGAGCAACCGGAGCCGGCCGCCTCCCCAACGCCAACGCCAAAAGCGTCCCCGTCCCCGTCTCCTTCGCCTAAACCGGCAAACTGAACTCTAGACAATAAAAAAGCCGTCCACGATGTAAAACCGTGGACGGCTTCGGTGAACTGTTGGGATTGGCCTGAGGCTGACTGTGTGCAGCTTCCAGAAAGGAGGAGCACTATGCAGTTAGACGACCGAACCAGAATCCTAACGAGTTAGCTGGTTCAGAGGTCAGGCCGCAGCCACCTCACTGTGATAAGAACTCATAAATTTTTGAATCACCTCCTTTCCAGTGTTGGAACAAATCATAAGGTACAAAGGAGTGATCGTCAACCGCTTTTTCGATCAAAACAAAGGTCACCGGAAGCATAGACTTGCCACGCGTGTTCCATGCCGAAGAAGTATGCGAGCTCGCGGTAATCGTCGCAGTCGTGAATGACAAAATCCGCGATCTTTCCCGGCTCGAGGGAACCGAGTTGTGCGCCCCGATTCAAACTGTAAGCAGCATTGATCGTCGATGCGGTGATCGACTCAGCCGGCGTCATCTTCATGTGCGTTGCTGCGAGGGAGAGGATCATCGTCATCGAAGGCGTGGGTGACGAACCGGGATTGAAATCGGTCGCGAGGATGACAGCTAAACCGGCATCAATCATTTCGCGCGCGGCGGGATAACGTGACGAACCCAACGCGTAAACAGATCCCGGAAGGAGCACGGGCTGCACGCCAGCGGACTTCAGCGCGGCGATGCCCTCGGCGTCGGTATGTTCGAGGTGATCGGCCGTGATCGTTCCTAACTCAGCCGCGAGTCTTGCGCCGCCCGAGAGGGAAAGCTGGTCCGCATGCATGCGCAAGCCGAGTCCGTGACAACGTGCAGCGGAAAGTATCTTCCACGACTCGTCAGTCGTGAACACGTTCTGCTCGCAAAACACGTCGCAAAACTCGGCGAGCTTCTGATTGGCGACTGCGGGCAACATCTCGTCGATAATCAACGAAACATACTCATCTCGTCGCGAACGGTATTCTGGCGGAACGCTGTGTGCCCCGAGAAAGGTTGGTACGTACCGTAAAGCGGTCGCGTCACCCAGTTGCTTGATGACACGCAGGATCTTGAGTTCGTCTTCGAGCGACAGTCCATAACCCGACTTCGCTTCGATGGTCGTCGTACCTAGACGCAGAAACCAATCAGTGTAGGTCCCTGACTCATGCGCCAACCTGTCGTCGTGCACGGCTCGGGTCGCGGCAACAGTGGATTGAATGCCGCCACCACGTGCTGCAATTTCCTCGTAAGTCGAACCCTTAGCGCGTTCTTCAAATTCGTCCACACGCGTACCACCGAAGACCGGATGCGTGTGCGCGTCGACAAATCCCGGCAACACACAATGCCCATACGCATCGACGACTTCAGTATCGCCCTCGATCAAGGCTTCGATTTGTGACGTTGTGCCGACTTTCGCAATTAACCCGTCGCGAACGAGGATCGCGCCGCGGTCGATGATCCCAAGCGCCAGCATCTCCGGACCGACGCGCGGGCGCGCTGGTCCGGCGAGCGTCACGAGCTGCGAACAGTTAATTACTGCGAGTGTCTTGCTTTCTTTTCCCGAGGACATAGATAGTGATGCCAATCGCATTTGCGATTAGCACTGTACCAGCGATCTTCAGCGCAAAGGACAGGCGACTTCCGACTTCAGTGATCGGAACGATTGAATAACGAATATAGATCAAAGTGACAATGAAGCCCGACGCACACGCGACCTTCAGCCACCACGGCGATTTAACTCCGAGCGCCTTCATGCCAACCAACGGTATCGCAAACAGCACCAGATACGTCAGAGCGTAAAATACGCCCCCTGCATTGTCGATCAGTTGAAACGCTTCGTGCGCTTGCACACCCGCCAGGCTAAGCCCAGCGAGCACCATCGTCACTGCGCCCACGAATAGAATCGAGTTGACGGGCGTTTTGTACTTTGGATGCAATCGACTAAACCATGCGGGCAACAAGCGGTCCCAGCCCGCAACCATCGGCAGACGCGTGTTTCCCGCAAAGTAAATACTCATGAGGGCGATCGATCTGACGGTGATACCGAGAATTGCAATCGACCCGATCGTTCCTACCCAGCCAAGGGAGCGAAACCCGATCGAAAGCACTTGCGGGATTGGTCCAATCACGTCGGCTTCATCGCGCCCCACAAATGCGAGCACGGAACTGGTGCCGAGAATGAACATGATTGCAATGATTGGCGACGCAATTACTACCGAGCGGCCGATGTTTCGCGCCGGTGAACGCGTTTCACCTGCGAGGATCGCGATGTATTCGAAACCTGTCAGAGCGCCGAGCGCGAGCTTGCTGGCGACATTGATGTTGTACTCAGAGAAGGTCGGAAACTGAATAGCAAAAGGCCGGTATTCTGTTCCCGTTGCAGCTGAGAATGCGATGAGTGGAAGCAAAATCAAAATGCCGAACGTCATGAGGTGCACGATGGCGCCGACGTTGTGAATCCACTTGCCGAGAGCCAGACCTCGCATCGCCGCCACGACCATCGCGATCACCAGAACAAGACTGATCGTTAGGATCGTCGTTCTGTGATCCTTCATCCAGACGGCTGATGGTCCAATCGAGTAGGAGATATTGGTTGTAACAACCAATCCGATGCCGGCGAGAATCGAGATGGCAAAGACCCACAGGTTCCAACCCACCATGAAAGCCACGAATTCGTTGAAGGCGAGTTTGGTCCATTGGTAGAGACCGCCCTCCAGTGGCATGAGGCGGATAAGGAAGATCACGACGGCGGCGAGCGGCAGGTAGAACGTGACGATGGCCAGGATCCAGAAAACGTTTTGCTCGTTACCGAGCCTTGCGGCCCAACCTACCCAGAAAGTGCCTACCACAAAAACGACCTGCGAAAGAACGAGATCGAAAAGACCGAGCTCTTTCTTCAGGACGCCGCTACGCGCCTCTACGTCGCGCTCTAGTTCGGAAACGTTTGGAGAGGTCAAAGCGCGGGCTTGTATATCACGCTTGTGAGTAACGCGCCAAGGATTTCGGTGTTTAGTCTTTGTGCTCTTTGTGACTCTGTGGTTATTAAACCACCACCGAGTCACAGAGGGCACAGAGAGACTAAAAGAAGCGGTAGTGACCTTTGATGGTCCAGGCGAAGACGACGTCTTCGATGCGTGTGCCGGCACCGATGTTGTGAACAATTAGAAATCGATCGTCGGAGTCGGAAACCATGTTTGTGACGATGCCGATGTGATCGATGCCGTTACTTAACTCCCACGCTACGACATCGCCCGGCTGATAATCAGCGGCGGCGTTGGTGATCGGCAAAGATTTTCCAAGGCGCTCGAAGTATTTCATCAGGTTCAGTACACGGCGGTGATCGATGTTCTTGTCAGGAGCATTTGCACCCCACTTCGTCGGATACTCGGATCGCGCCGACTTCATGTCTTCGTGAACTTCTTTTTGCAGATCGACTCCGGCCTTGCGAAACGCACGCACAACGACGTCGGAACAGACGCCGGTCTTTTCGGGTACGTCACCGTTCGGATAATCGAGCGCGACGTACGCCGGATCGTAACCAGTCGTCACACCAGCCTGCGCGATTGCGCCTTCGAGCATCTGTTTGAGTTGCGGAGAAGCGTTGTCAGGAAGCGGTTTGATCTTGGGACTCTGAGGTACAGCCGGTCCCTGGTTCAACGTTTGTACTTCATATCGCGTTTCGCATCCGCTCGACGCCACGAGCGCAATGACGAAAGCAAGTGCGAGTTCGAGTTTAAGAAGGTTCTGCATGTCGGGCCAACCACTGCTTCACGTCGCTGCGCATCTCGGGCACGATCTCGTGCCCCGCGTGGTAACTCTTAGACGCCACCGACCGCGCCCGCGTTCCCAATTGTTTTTCATAATCTGCGACGCGCGACGGCGGATAGAACTCATCCTCCGTTCCCGCAAGGTGAAACACGTCGATCGACGCCTGGCGATAGACCGCACTCGTCTCCCAATCACCCGGAATACCGCCACAGATCCCCACCACGCCCCGCAAACGTTCCGGGTACGTGAACGCAAACCGGTAGTTCAACGCGCACGACTGCGAGAAACCCAACAGGAACACTCGAGTCGGATCCGCCAACCCTTCCCCCGCGAGTCGATCGATCAAATCGATCACCGCATGGTGATGGACCGCGACTGATTCTTCGCTGCGATAGCTGGTTAACCATCCAAACCCGTAACGCGGTGGACCACCCGGTTGCCGCGGTTCTTTCATGTGCTGGTGAAAACCCTGCAACGACGCAATCGCGAACTCGTCAGGTGCGATCTGTTGCGCCTCGCGCATCATCTGTTCTTTGAACGCGCCGTAACCATGCAGCGCAATTAACAGCGGCGCCGGCGAATTTGACGCAGGCTGGAAGTCGTAATAGAGGTTGATGCGCGCTTGCAGCGCTTGATCGGTGATTGGTTTGCTCATCGGCGGGTCATTGTATTGCATTCCGGCTGTGTTGACGGATACGATTAGACCCGTAGCTAAGCAGCGAATTTTTCGAAGAGGTGTGAGCAATGAAATTTCCAGGCGGTTTGAATATTCAACAAATGATGAAGCAGGCGCAGGTCATGCAGGAAAAGATGCAAAAGGAGATGGAAGAACTGCGCGTCGAAGCTTCAGCCGGCGGTGGCGTGGTCACCGTGCAAATGAAAGGCTCTCATGAAATCACTTCGCTCAAGATCGATCCGGAAGCCGTGAAGGACGGCGACGTCGAGATGCTTCAGGACATGATCGTCGCTGCGACGAACGAAGCCAACCGCAAAGTGCAGGAAGCGATGAAAGGAAAACTTGGCGGAATGCTACCGCCGGGACTGGGTGGCCTGTTGGGTTAAACACTTCCGTATTATGCCCGCCGTGAGCTTTGTCCTTTGAGCTTTGTGCTTTGTTCGCACCGCCGGGATCACAACAAAGCACAAAGTACTAAGCACAAAGTACAAACCAGAAATGTTAGAGTACGCCGAACCCGTAACCAAACTTATCGACGAACTAAAACGACTGCCCAGCATCGGGCAGAAGTCTGCGCAGCGTCTGGCGTTTTACCTGATGCGCACGCCGGAACCCGATCTCGAAAGGTTGATCGCTGCGATCAGAGACGTCAAACAGCGAATTGTTCTCTGTTCGATCTGCAACAATCTCACGGAAGTCGATCCGTGCCGGTTTTGTTCGTCGCCGACGCGAGATCATTCGGTTATCTGCGTTGTCGAAGAGCCGCACAGTCTCGTGGCGGTTGAAAAGACGCGCAGCTTCAAAGGCGTTTATCACGTGCTGCACGGCAGCCTCTCGCCGATTCGTCACATTGGTCCAAGCGAGTTGCACCTGGCGAACCTGCTGCCGCGGTTGAAACCGGAAAACAATGATGGGGTGGCGGTGACGGAAGTGATACTGGCAACTAATCCGACGACGGAAGGTGAAGCGACGGCAAACTACATCAGTCGCTTACTAAAACCGTTGGGTATACGCGTGACGCGGATCGCGATGGGAATGCCTGTGGGAAGCGATCTCGAGTACGTTGATGAAGTGACGATGGACAAAGCGCTCTCGAACCGTCACGAGATTTGAGAATTGGTCCGTGGTCCGTGATTCTGGGTAACTGGCAACTGACTACGGACAACTGACCACTGACCGTTCTAAAACCTGACTGTCTCAGCCGCTACCGCGTCCTTACACTCCGTACAATCATCAGCTTTGTCGTAGATCTTCACGTCGTAATTGACGAGAGACTTGATCTCCACGCCTTCGATCTCCGTCGGCGCGGACTCGAATCGAACGATCGCGCCGCAGCCAATGATTCGCGCTCCAAGCGACTTAACCAACGTAACTGTCTCTTCGATCGCTTTGCCGCTGCGGATGATGTCGTCGACGATGATGCACGGGTTCACTTCGCCCTGGTTCACGTACTGCCGAAACATGCGTTGACCTTGTTCCTGCTCAGCCCAGTAGATCTGCTCCGAGTTAAGCGCGTCGCGCACACCAAATGCGACGGGAATCCCGCCCGAGCTTGGACTGATCACGGAAATTTTGGGGAGTTGACTGGAGATGTCCTTTTCGAGCCGGAACTTACGGCTCAGCGCCACCGCAAGCACACGCGCGGTGTCGTAGTAGCGAAACGCCAGGGGCATTTGAAAGTAGTGAGGTGAGTGCTTTCCATTTGGGTAAACGAAGTGGCCCTCACGAAACGCGCCGGTCTTTTTCAAAATCTGCATTACAGAATCTTGGGAAGGAATCAGCTCGACCATTTGGTTCTCCTGATTTGTGCTTGGTGCTTTGTGCTTAGTACTTTGTTTAGAACCCGGATTTGCGAACCAAGTACAAAGAACAAAGCACGAAGTACCAGCCCGCGGTAGCGGGCAGAGCATACATCAACCACGCCCTTTTGCTCCATCGGCAACGGCGCGTTCGATGAAAAGTTTTTGATCTTTCGGCAAACCCTGCGGCAGCGAGTTCACAGAAAACCACTCGGCGCGTTCGATCTCCATGTCTTGCGGCTGTGGCGATCCGTTCGCGCGACAACGAAACAGCACTTCGACCTGACGTGGTTTGCGAAACGATCGCGCCGCGAAAACTTCCACGTCTTTGATCTCCATTCCGATCTCCTCGCGCAATTCGCGACGCAGTGCGTCGAGTGGTTGTTCGCCTGCTTCGAGAAACCCGCCGGGCAAGCCCCACCCGCTGCCTGCGCGAAAACGATGTTTCAACAACAACACTTGGCCCGAATCGTTGAACACGATCGCTCCGGCTGTGACGGTGAATCGCGTGTGCGTGGCGCGCATACTCCAGCGCCGCAGTCGCGCCGGTAGCAGTCGCCAAAGCTTGGCACTAAGGTTTTCGAGCATTCCAACGAGAATATCATTTGACAATGTTCATTTGTGATTCCTAAGATTCGCTTCCAACTATGGCAGCTACCGACACCACAACGGGCAAGCTGGATTCCGCGGCTACTGCGTCTGCCCCCGTCCCCAAGCGGATCGTGAATGCGCAGACGGTTTGTAACGAGAAGAACGAAAAGGGAAAGCTGTGCAACGGGCACCTGAAGCAGTTGCGCACGGCGGGCGAGGCGTCTGAGGTTCACCTGCGTGGCGACGACGTGCTTTCCAAATGCCAGACGTGCGGAATGCTTTACATGGGTCCGCCGTTGGGTCACGTGCGCGATCCGAACAAGCAGGTGCGGTTTGTCGAGGCGGAGTTGACCGCGTTATTGCAGGCAGCCGGTGGGACGCTGCCGGTGATTAAGAAAAATGAGCGCGGCGTTTACGTGATGGTCGAGACTGAGGCTAGTGCTCACGCCGGTGCGCCGGCCGCTAAACCCGCTGCCGCTGCGCCTAAAGCAGCTGCACCCGTAGCGGCGAAGCCGGCGGCGCCTGCTGCGCCTGCAGCGAAAGCCGGTGAACACAAGACGCTCGGACAAAATCCGAATCGTCAGTTGTTCAAGCGTTCAACGTATGCGGGTGTGACGGACACTGGACCAGTTGCCGGTGAAACTTTCGAACAGAAGGTTGCGAGACTCAAAGCGGTGTCGGCTGCGGCGAAGCAACGGCAAGACGAAGGTGGTGGACCGGAGCCTGCTGTGGCCTCTGCGCCTGCAGAAGTTTCGGAAACTTCAGCAGCGCCGGCTGCGACGGCGCCTGCGCCGGCACCGTCTGCTCCTGCGGCGTCAGCAGGTGAACACAAACCGACCGGGAATGCGGATCGATCGTTGATGAAGCGTTCTACTTACGGTGATGTTGTCGATACCGGCCCGGTACCTGGTGAGAGCTTCGAACAAAAAGTCGCGCGACTTGCTGCACTTTCAGCCGCGGCGAAACGACGATCAGAAGGTGGGTGACGCGGATCTAATCGATTTATGAATCCGTGGTTATAGTCAATCCTTCACGCGCGACTTTCCAATCCAAAACTTCAGCGCCCTCTTCGCTCGCTAACGCAGCCTCGACGTCTACACGTCTTCCCGGCGCGCAAAGGAACGCGATACACCCGCCGCCACCTGCGCCACAAACCTTCGCCGCTTCAGCACCGTTTTCGAGCGCTTTCGCTACCAGCATGTCCATCTGCGGCGTCGTGATCGTCGGCGCCAGCCGTTTGCGGTTCGGATAAGCGTTCTTCATCACGTCGGCGACTCGGCCCCAATCGTCCGCAAGCAACGCGGCGCGAATGTTCCGCGCGGAATCACGAATGCCTTCGAAAAGTTCAAACAACTCCGTGTCGCCGTCAATGTGGCGTTTGTAGATTTCCCAGTTATTGATCCCCGAGAGTCTCGGCTCGCCCGTGTAACAGATCGCGATCCGACGTTCGAGCTCGTCGACGTTTACGTCCAGCGCCTCACGTTCCATTCCATCCGGACGGAAATGCACGCACGACACCGAGCCATACATCGGCGGAAAGTAATCCTGAAACCCCGCTGGCACTCGGATCACAGTAGATTCGACGTTTGCAGCAATCGTAATGAACTTCCGTTCGTCGTAGCGATTCCCGACGAGTCGATTCAAAGCGCCGATGCACGCGATCGCGAGGGCTGACGACCCACCGAGTCCCGCTCCAGCCGGTACGTTGCTGTCGACAACCATGTGAAACCCGATAGTCGGTTTGAAGAAGTGCACAAGCTTGGAAACGAGTTCGAGACGCTCTTCCTGCAACAAGTCCTCAATCGCTGAAAGCTCAGTTTCAAACGCGACTTTCCGGTCGCGCGATTCGAGCACGATGCGACCGTCATCGCGCGTCTCGATGCGGCAGCGAGCGTACAGTGAAAGTGCGAAATTGACTGTGGTAGCGCCGGGATGGAAAAGGTAAAGAGGCCAGATGTCGATCGTTCCGCCCGCCAGATCGACGCGGGGCGGTGCTGTAGACTCAATAATCATCTTTTCGTCAACTTATCGAATTAGTTCTTAGAGCTTTGTGCTTAGTACTTTGTTTGACTCCACTACAAAGTACCAAGAACCAAGGACAAAGCTCAAAGAAAATGTTTAGAACCGCTTCACGGTTCAATCTCCATCACTTTTACGTTCTTTATGTTCGCCGCGATGTTGTTTGAAGGGAATGTGTTCCTGAATCTCTTCGCGCAGATCTTGTAGCTTTTCGGTCGCCGCGTGTTCAAGCTCCTGCAAACGCTCGGGATTCGCCTCCTCGACTTTCGGCGAGATCCAGAATCGTTCGGCAAGATAAAACCCAACAATCCCGACCACGACGATCACGAGCAATACTTTTCCAAGACGCTGGAAGTCGCCGATCAGCCCCATGACGGCGCCGCTGAAAAAATATCCGGCGCCCGAAAGCACCGCCACCCACATGAAACAGCTCGCGAACGAAAGGAGCAGGAATCGCAGGTAAGGCATCCGCCCGACCCCGTAGAAAACGCATGCCGCCCAGCGCAATCCATAAATGTACTTGGAAAGAAAGATGGAGAGCGGTCCGAATTTGTTTGTGAGTCGTTCGAGTCGTGGCTTGGCAGCGCGGTAAAACCGGAGCTCCCTAACGCCTTCGCAGAATGCGCGGCCGGCGAAGTAGGCGAGATTGTCGCTGGCGCACCCGCCGATGGTTCCCCAGATCAAAACTTGCGCAAAACTGTAATCACCAAAAAACCCGCTGTGCGCCAACACTCCGGCGATCAGCAGGGTGATATCGCCCTCGATCATCACCAGGATGAAAACTGCGTACACGCCATACTGGAGCAGCAGTTGATTGAGAAAGTCGAGGTGCATGAAAGATCCGGGATTGATCCGTGTACCGGCATTGCCGGCGGCGACAAGAATAAACTGGAGGGCTCGTTATTGACTACTGTCTTGTGGTTGAACCTGGGGTGGTTTCACCACGAGCACCGGACACGAGGCATGTCGCACCACCGATTCGGCCGTTGAACCGAAAAGAATTCGGCCCAAACCCGTCCGGCCATGCGACGCAATTACAATCAGGTCAACTTCACGTTCTTTCGCGACGCGCACGATCTCCGAAGCAGCTTCACCGTGAACAACGAGCTCCTCGATATCGAGGCCCGCGCATTCGTCACACTCCGCGAGTTTCGGCAACTCGCGCTCGGCGGAGTCTTCAAGTTGTTCCGCGATGTCCGCAATCGGCAACGGTTCCGCCATTCCCGTGTAGCCGACTGTCGGAACGATCGGCTCGATCACGTTGACACAAATGATCGAGGCACGAAAGGTCCGCGCCAGCGACGCCGCGTATGAAAGCGCATAGTTCCCACATTCACTAAAATCCGTGGGAAGAAGTATGGTTCTGATTTCCATTCGGGCGGAACGCACTTCATGTCTGTCCTTTGTACTTAGTGCTTTGTTCTTTGTTCACTAGCGTCGGTTTCTAGATGGAACGGGCCGTGCAAAATGCGAACAAAGTACAAAGTACAAAGAACTAAGTTCAGCGTCCGCGGCAATTCTACTCCCAGAACCACCTGTTTGACAGCCCTGAGACCCTCGTCTATGCTTCGTGCAACGTACTTGCAACAGCCCCAGACCAAACGAATTGCAATGACCACTCAGGGATCAAACTTCATTGGTATCAACGTTTCGGGCACCCATGCGCGTGCGGCTCTCGTCGATAACGAGGGCCGGATCGTCGAACGCCGCGACGCGGATCTCAAACCGGAGAATATGGTCAGTCAGTTGGCGGAACTCGCGGGGCAACTGCGGTCGGCCGCACCAAACGTCGCCGCAATCGGCGTCGCGATCCCCGGACTGGTCAATCGCCAAACGGATCGCGTCGTCGCGCCACGTGATCTTCCGTCGACGATGGTGGAGAACCTTCATTCTGAACTGAAGCGCGCGACTGGCCTGCGAGTCGAGATCGAAAACGACGCAAACGCCGAAGCTTACGGAGAATTCAAAGCGGGCGCGGGTGTCGGCAGCCGCAATCTCTTTTACATGATGATCGGGAAGGGGATCGGCGGCGCGATCATTCTTGATGGCAAACTGTGGACGGGTGCTTCGGGTTTCGCCGGAGAAGTCGGTCACATCACGATCGACACCGAAGGTCTCGAATGTGTTTGCGGCAACACCGGTTGTTTGGAAACTGTCGCGTCGGCGCCGAGCATCGTGCGACGCGCGCGTGAACGTTTGAACCGCGACTCCACCTCGTCTCTATCTCGACTCGGCTTGAATAAAAACTTCACTGCCGACGACGTTGCGCACGCCGCTAACGAAGGCGACGATTTCGCGTTGATGATGATCGAACGCACCGGAAAATACATCGGTACTGGCGTTGCAACGGTGATCAACTTATTGAATATCGAGCGGATAGTCCTGGGCGGCGGCGTGATGGACGCCGGGGCGTTAATCCTCAATCCAATCATTCAGGAAGTTAAGCGACGTGCGTTTCTCCGGTGTTTTGAAGCGACCGAGATAGTTGCAGCAAAACTCGGTCCCGATGCAGCACCGATCGGCGTTGCACTTCTCGCCCGCGACTCTGCGGCTTAGGTCACTCGCGCATAAAATCTTCACTCTCCACATGCAAATGTGACGCAATTTGAAAATTGCGGTCTATTTGGTAAAGTACAAGTACTTTGCATAAACATTGAGAAGTGCGAAAGGTTTGTGGGCGATTGTGTCTCCCAGTTGTAGCGGTGTGACGTGCCCTCACGAATTTTGCGGCAATGCCCCAGATCTTCCATCACAGTACGAACGCGCTGGCGAAAATCACGATCTATGGCGCTGTTTTTATTGTTGTCGCCTTGTTGTGGGTCGCCGTTGAGTTGAATCGTTCGTCGTGGAACACCGGTCAGTGGGTCGAAAAACAACAGCCGGTTCAATTCAGCCACAAACATCATGTCGGCGACGATGGTGTCGATTGCCGCTACTGTCACACGTCAGTTGAAACAGCCGCATCCGCAGGCATGCCTTCAACGAACACGTGCATGAGTTGTCACAAACAGATCTGGGCCGACAGTCCATATCTGGAACCGGTGCGCGCCAGTTTTCGCACCGGCAAACCGATCGAGTGGATTCGCGTTCACGATCTTCCCGACTATGCATATTTCAATCACAGTATTCACGTGAACAAAGGCGTCGGCTGTTCGACGTGTCACGGCAGAGTCGATGAGATGCCGATCGCGTTTGCGTCCGCGACGCTGCAAATGGAGTGGTGTTTGGAGTGTCATCGCGAGCCGGAAAGGTTCCTGCGGCCGAAGGAGCGAATTTTCGACATGACGTGGCGCGCAGAAAACAAGAGCGCCGAAGACCTGGAAGGCGGTATCGCCCGGAAAGCGGAATTCAAGATTCAGGGTCCAGAGATACTGACGAGCTGTTCGACTTGTCATCGTTAGAAATTAGAAGTGCGGAATGAGCGATAGCGATCGTCACATAAACTTCAAGCTTATGCGCGACCACATCCTGTCGTTGCAGGATAGCGAAACGCCGCGCAAGGGAAAGAAGTATTGGCGCAGTCTTGAAGAACTGGCCGACACGCCGGAGTTTCGTGAATTCGTCGCGCGCGAGTTTCCGCAGCAGGCTGAAGGTTGGAACGATCCGATCGAGCGTCGCACTTTCATCAAGTTGATGGGTGCGTCGCTCGCGCTTGCGGGTATGACCGGCTGCGTTTTTCAACCGCCCGAGAAGATCGTTCCTTACGTCAATCAACCGGAAGGATATGTTCCGGGCAAACCCCTGTTCTTCGCGACCGCTGCGCCGCTCTTCGGAGCGGCCACGCCGATACTCGTGCGTAGCAACGAAGGACGTCCGACGAAGATCGAAGGAAATCCCGATCATCCGAACAACAAGCCACTAGATTTTCCCCCAAGCGATCCGTTTCGCGATCCGCGCGGTTCGAGCGCGACCGACATCTTCTCGCAAGCTTCGATCCTCGGTCTTTACGACCCCGATCGCTCGCAGACGATCACCTATCGCGAAGATATCCGAACGTGGACGCAGTTTGTCGGCGCGATGAGATCGGCGCTGGACGAGCTACGTCCAAACCAGGGCAAGGGTCTGCGGTTCCTGACCGAAACGATCATCTCGCCATCGCTTGGCGCGCAGATGAACGAGTTGTTGCGAGCATATCCGCAGGCGAGGTGGCACCAATACGAACCTGTGAATCGCGATAACGCGAATGCCGGCGCGGTAATGGCTTTTGGCCAACCAGTAAACACGACGTACCGGTTTGATCTCGCGCAACGAGTGGTTTCGTTCGATAACGATTTCCTTTCCGCAATGCCGGGGACCCTGCGCTACGCGCGTGAGTTCTTTGCGCGGCGGCGAGTGAGCGAAGCGAATCGCGAGATGAACCGGCTTTACGTGATCGAGTCGACGCCGTCGAATACGGGTGCCGTGGCGGATCACGCGTGGACCATGAGGCCGAGCGAGATCGAAGCAATCGTGAGAGAGATGGCTTCGGATGCGCGGCAAGGGCTGACCGGGTATCCGTGGATTGAGGCTCTGATAAAGGATCTCGAACAGCACCGGGGCGCAAGCATCATCCTCGCCGGTGAGAGCCAACCGCCTCAGATTCACGCGCTCGTTCATTCGCTGAATAGCAAGCTCGGCAATGTTGGCAAGACGGTGTTCTACACGGATCCGCTGGAAGTGAATCCGGTCGATCATCGGCAGTCGCTCGGGGCTCTCGTCGCTGATCTCGACGGCGGTCAGGTCGAGTTGCTCGTTATCATCGGCGGCAATCCGGTCCACAACACGCCTAACGATAAGAAACTCGATCTGGCGCGAATGGAAAGGGCAAAGCTGCGCGTCCATCTGAGTGAATACAAGGATGAGACTTCGGAGTTATGTCACTGGCACCTACCCGCTGCGCACTTCCTCGAGACGTGGGGCGACACGCGTTCGTTCGACGGCACGGTGACGATCATGCAACCGTTGATCGAACCGTTGCATGACGGAAAATCAGCGTATGAACTGCTGGCTGTGTTTTCGGATCAGTACGACCGCAAGCCGTATGACATCATGCGCGCTTACTGGCAATCGCAGCAGACAGCAGGCGCGGATTTTGAGAAATGGTGGCGGCAGTCCATTCACGATGGATATGTTGCGAATTCTGCGCTACCCGCAAAGATCGTTTCAGTCCAGGGGAATCCACAACAATCCACGCCGCCTGCGGCTGCTAACGGTTATGACTTAGTGTTCCGCGCTGATCCATCAATCTACGACGGGCGTTTCGCAAACAACGGCTGGTTGCAGGAGCTACCAAAGCCGTTAACCAAGGTTACGTGGGACAACGTCGCGATCGTCAGTCCAAATACAGCCCGGCAGATCGCCGGCATCACGACGAACCGCGGCGCAGTGAAAGGCCGCGAGCACTATGTCCCGCTGATTGATCTCACTACTCCGAAAGGCGGGACGGTGAGAGCGCCGCTTTGGATCCTTCCGGGCCAGCCGGACAACCTGATCACGGTCCACCTCGGTTACGGCCGCCGTCTCGCGGGGGAAGTTGGAGGTACTCCGGATATTCCGCCGGTTGGGTTCGATGCTTACAAGATCCGCGCGTTTGACGAACCATGGTTCATCAAAGGTGTTCAGGCGCGCGACACCGGCCTCGAGTATGAGCTGGCGACGACTCAGCTTCATTTCAATCTCGAAGATCCGAACTTCAGCAACGAGCCGCGCGACATCATTCGTTCCCGCACGCTCGACGAGTTTCTCCACGAGGGACATCACGAGAAACACGAGCACCCGACGATCTATCCGGACTACGACTACAAGAACCAGGCTGAGAACGCGCCCAACTATGCGTGGGGCATGGCGATCGATCTAAACAACTGCATCGGTTGCAACGCCTGCACGATCGCCTGCCAGTCGGAAAACAACATACCCATCGTGGGTAAGAAGGAAGTAACTCGCAGTCGCGAGATGCACTGGATCCGCCTCGATACTTATTACCAGGGAGACAGTCCAAGCATGCCCGAGGGCACGAGTTTCATGCCCGTGCCGTGCATGCACTGCGAGAACGCACCTTGCGAACCTGTTTGTCCGGTACATGCGACCGTCCACAGCGCGGAAGGGTTGAACGACATGGTCTACAACCGCTGCGTGGGCACGAAGTACTGTTCCAACAACTGCCCGTACAAAGTCCGCCGGTTCAACTTCTTCCTTTATCAGAACTGGGAAGAGCCGCTGTATCAACTGATGCGCAATCCGGAAGTGAGTGTGCGCAGCCGCGGCGTGATGGAGAAGTGCACCTACTGCGTGCAGCGAATTCAGAACGCGAAGATTCAAGCGGAGCTAGAAAATCGAAAAGTGCAAGACGGGGAGATCGTTACGGCATGCCAGGCAGTTTGCCCGACCGACGTGATCGTATTCGGCGACATCAACGATCCGCAGAGCCGCGTCAGCAGATTGAAAGCCGACCAGCGAAGTTACGGAGTGCTGGAAGAGCTAAACACAAAACCGCGCACAACTTATCTAGCGCACTTAAAGAATCCGAATCCGGAAATTAAAAAACCCGAAACCGGAAGTACTGAACACCGTGGCTGAAGAACCACACAAACCATACACGGAAGGTCCGATGCATTCGACGGCGCCGGTCATCGACCCGGAGCTAACTTTTGCTTCCGTGACCGACAAGATCAGCTCGATCGTCTTGAAACGAAAGACGTCGCTGGCGTGGTTCTTCGGTTTTGCGATTTCGTTCGCGCTGTTCCAACTGATGTTGCTGGCGATCACGAACCTCGTGTTCGTCGGTATCGGCCTATGGGGTGTGAACGTTCCCGTCGCGTGGGGCATCGACATCCTCAACTTTGTCTGGTGGATCGGCATCGGTCACGCGGGCACGTTGATCTCGGCGATCCTGCTGCTCTTGCGACAACGTTGGCGCACGTCGATCAACCGCTTCGCGGAAGCGATGACGCTCTTCGCGGTGGCCCAGGCGGGCATGTATCCCATCTTCCACCTCGGTCGGCCGTGGTTGATGTACTGGCTGTTTCCGTACCCCAACACGATGGGAATCTGGCCGCAGTTTCGCAGCCCATTGATGTGGGACGTGTTTGCCGTTTCCACGTACGCCACTGTCTCCGCGATGTTCTGGTTTGTCGGTTTGATCCCCGACTTCGCCACGCTTCGAGATCGCGCTCGCAGTAAGCCGTTTCAGATGCTTTACGGTCTGCTTGCAATGGGTTGGCGTGGTTCCGCGCGTCACTGGCATCGCTACGAAATGGCGTACCTGCTGCTCGCCGGTCTCGCGACACCGCTCGTATTGTCAGTGCACACGATCGTCAGTTTCGACTTCGCGGTCGGCATCATTCCCGGCTGGCACGCTACGATCTTCCCGCCCTACTTCGTCGCCGGCGCTATCTACGCGGGTTTCGCGATGGTGCTGCTGCTGACGATCCCGCTGCGACGGTTCTACGGACTCGAAGGCTTCATCACTATGCGCCACATGCACAACATGGCGAAGGTGATGCTTGCGACCGGGTTGATCGTCGGCTACGGCTACATCATCGAAGCGTTCTTCGGCTGGTACAGCGGCAACAGGTATGAGCGGTTCATGATCTGGAACCGCATGCACGGTCCGTACAACCTCTATTACTGGGCGTTGATTCTCTGCAACATCATCACGCCGCAGTTTTTGTGGTCCAGGAAGATTCGTTCGAATCTGCTCGCGCTGTGGATCATTTCGTTCATCGTGAGCATCGGCATGTGGCTCGAACGCTTCGTCATCGTCGTCACGAGCTTGCATCGCGATTACCTGCCGACGTCGTGGGGAATGTACCAGCCGACCGTTTGGGATTGGTCCATGTTCATCGGCACCATCGGCTTCTTCTTTACGTTGCTGTTTCTGTTTATCCGGTTCCTGCCGATGATTTCCATCTTCGAGATGCGGACGATTCTGCCGAGTGCGGAAGTTGAGGAGTAAGGGAGACGCCGGGACGGGGAGATGTGGGGGCGGGGAGACGCCGCAAAGACCTGGTAAGAAATGGCTAACGAAGAGCGAGACAAACAGAACAACGGTGATTCCGAGAACCGCGGTGATTCCGAGAGCCGCGAAACCGTCGCCGGTTCGCCGCGTCCCCCCGTCCCCGCGTCTCCCAATCCCCCCGACTCCCCGTCGTTGCTATCGGGGCCGCTCGCGTCGCATGCGCATCATCCCCATCGACGTCACGCGCCGCCGCTTTACGGTGTAATCGCAGAGTTTGAGACTCCCAACGATCTGGTACACGCGGCGCGCAAGGTTTACGAGCAGGGTTACCGTCGCATCAACGGTTATTCGCCGTATCCGATCGAAGAGTTGTCGGAAGCGATCGGGTTTACGCACACGAGTTTGCCGTTGATTGTTTTCATCGGTGGTGTGCTTGGCGGGTTAGCAGGGTTTGGCATGCAGTACTACATGGAAGTGATCGACTATCCGTTGAACGTTGGCGGTAAGCCGTACAACAGTTGGCCGGCGTTTATTCCGATCACTTTTGAGTGCGTCGTGCTGGCGGCGGCGTTCTCTGCGGTGCTGGGCATGCTAATACTGAACAAGTTGCCCCAGCCGTATCACCCTGTTTTTAACGTGCCGAACTTCGCGATGGCCACGAACGATCGGTTTTTCCTGGCAGTGGAAGCAAACGATCCGAAGTTTGAACACGCAAAGGTTGTTTCGATGTTGCGAGATTTGAATGCAACCGCAGTTAGCGATGTGGAAGTGTGAAAGGACCGACGGGGTGAAAGGGAGAAGGGAAGACGGGGTGAAGGAGCGACGCGGAGACGCGGCGATTCCAGTTCCGCGTCTCCGCGTCTCCCCGTCCCCCCTTCTCCCCGTCGTCCTTCTGCTGGCCGGCCTGCTCGTCACTGGGTGTCGTCGCGACATGCAGGACCAGCCGAAAATGAAGCCTTACCGTGGGACAACGTTCTTTGCCGACGGACTGTCAGGTCGACCGCCGGTGCAGGGAACGATTCCACGCGGGTTTCTGCGCGATGACACTGAGTACCACACGGGCAAGAAGTCCGGCGTGACTCCGAGCGCCTCGCCTGGTGCTTCTCCCGTCGCTGGCCAGGCCGTCGCTGGGCAAGTGAACGCGTTTCCGGACGACCTTGAGACTTTTCCATTCCCGGTAACCGAAGACATTGTGAAACGCGGCCGCGAACGTTACGACATCTTCTGTAGCGTTTGCCACGGCATGACCGGAAACGGCGACGGTATGGTTGTACGTCGTGGATTCCGTCGCGCGGCATCGTTCAACGACGATCGCCTGCGCCAAGCTCCTGTCGGTCACTTCTTTGACGCAATCACAAACGGTTGGGGCGCGATGCCGTCGTATGCGTCGCAAATTCCCGCGCAGGATCGTTGGGCCATCGTGGCCTACATCCGAGCGTTGCAGTTGAGCCAGCAAAACCCGAACGCGCAACCTGGCGCTTCTCCTGTGCCGGGCGCGTCACCTGCGACTGCGGCTTCGCCGTCGCCAGTATCCGGAGGACACGACTGATGAGCACGTCCTTCAATCCTCCGAACATGTCGCAGTTCATGAAACGTGCGTTGATTGCCGGCGTGGTGCTAATCCTGGCGATGCTCGTGCCCTGGGACCACGATCAGTTCTTTGAAGCTTACTTGATCGGCTGGACGTTCTGGACGGGAATCGCGATCGGCTCCCTCGCGCTGCTGATGCTGCAACACCTGACCGGCGGTGGCTGGGGTTTTGTGATCCGGCGAATACTTGAAGCGTCAACGCGAACGCTGCCCGCGATGGCTGTGTTGTTCATTCCGATCCTTCTGGGTGCGCACTCGCTCTATCACCATTGGCTGGATCCCGAGGAAGTAAAGAAACATGCAGTCGTCGCGCTCAAAACACCATACTTAAACTTTCCGTTTTTCGCGATTCGCGCGCTTATCTATTTCGCCGTTTGGCTGGCGATTGCTTACTTTTTGAACCGCTGGTCGTTGTTGCAGGATCGTACCGGCGACAACCAATACACGAAGAAGATGCGCACGTTGAGCGGACCGGGAATGGTGGCGCTGATCTTTACTGTCACGTTCGCGTCTGTTGACTGGTACATGTCGCTCGAACCGGAATGGTTCTCGACGATCTACGGTTTCATCTTTGTCGCTGCGTGGAGTTTGAGTGCGCTCGCATTTACGATCGCGGCGCTGGCTGTGCTTTCGAAAGATGAACCGCTGAAGCGAATCGTTGCGCCGTTGCATTTTCACGATCTCGGCAAGTTGTTGCTGGCCTTCGTGATGCTGTGGGCGTATTTTGCGTTTTCGCAGTACCTGATTATCTGGTCCGGCAATCTTCCCGAGGAGATCGTCTGGTACCTGAGACGCATCCCCGGACTGTGGGGTGCGACGGTGATTGGAATCGGGATACTTCACTTCGCGGCGCCGTTTCTGTTTCTGCTTTCGCGTGACGTGAAGCGCAATCCGCGCACCCTGATGATCATCGCGATTTTGATCATCGTCATGCGCATGGTCGATCTGATCTGGATGATCGCGCCCGCGTTTGGCGGACACAATTGGGTTTGGCTTGATGCTATCGCGCTACTGGGTTTTGCCGGCTTGTGGCTGGCAGTCTTCACCTGGCAATTGGGCAAACGATCGCTGATTCCGATCAACGATCCGCAATACGAATCGGTGCTGGAACAGCACCACATGGGTCACTGATGAGCACTGGTAATGGTCATCGCACCGAGACGCCTGACGTCTCGCATATTCGCAACGTAGAAGTCACACACGAGCCGAGCGACGTCAGCGTGCGTGGCGTGTTGACATTTGTAGTCGTGCTGGCAGTGGCGATGGCCGTTAGCTCATTTGGAATCTGGTACCTGTTTAAGTTTCTCAACACCGAGAAAGGAAAAGAGCGCAAGCCAGGTCCGTTGGCGATCCGCAACCTGAAAGAGGAGGACCGGCTGCCTCCGGAACCGCGTCTGCAAGGGTCGCGAGGTTTCGAGGTCACGCTGGAGAACGGTCAGAAGGTGAGGCTCGAGTTAGCACACCCGCAGGCGGAATACGAGGTGTTGCGAGATCAGTGGAAGGCGGCGCTGCAAACGGGGGTTAAAGATTCGTCCGGCAACACGGTGGGAATGCCGATTGACGACGCGATGAAACGAGTCGTGTCCGGTGCTGGACTGCCTGCGAGACCAACGACGGGCAAAGTTGATGACTACGGAATCAGCATTCCGACTGATGCGAGTTCCGGTCGAACGTGGGTGCAATTGAAATGAGTTGTTTAGTACGTTTGCTGGTAATCATGATCTGCCTTAGCGCGGCGTCGCCGGTGTTTTCCCAGGGGCGCCAACCAGGGCCGAGCTCGCCGCTTTATGGCGCGCGGCCGTCGAGCGGTAACCCGTCAACTGGTCTACCGACAGCGCTGCGCGATGTGCGTATCGAGCAGAAACTCAATCAACAGTTGCCGCTCGATCTCACGTTTCGCGACGAGAACGGTCAGGAAGTGAAACTCGGAAAGTATTTCGGACAAAAACCCGTCGTGTTCGCGCTGGTCTATTACGACTGTCCGATGCTGTGCACGCAAATCATGAACGGCATGGTGACGTCGTTTCGCGTTCTTCCGTTTCAGATCGGAAAAGAGTTTGACGTGGTGACGATCAGTTTCGATCCGCGCGAAACAGCAGCGCTCGCGGCGTCGAAGAAGAAAGTTTACATCGATTATTTGCCTGACAAGATGCAGGCGGGCGCCAACAGCGGCTGGCATTTCTTAACCGGCGATTCGGCGAACATCGAACGCATCACTGACGCGGTTGGATTTCGTTATCACTACGACGAGGCGACGAAGCAATTTGCGCATGCGAGCGCGATCATGGTCACGACGCCAGAAGGAAAACTCTCACACTATTTTTACGGCGTTAACTATTCGGCGCGCGATTTACGTTTTGGATTGATCGAATCGTCGCAAAACAAGATCGGTTCAGTTACGGAGCAGTTGTCGCTCTATTGTTACCAGTACGATCCAAAGACAGGTAAGTATGGCGCGGCAGTGATGCGCGTGTTGCGGATAACGGGGGTCATAACGTTGCTGGGAATCATTGCTTTGATCGTTTTTCTGAAGCCGCGTAATCGGCAGCAAATTACCCGGAGTGCGGTGCAGTAATGCAGGGTTGGATTCCAATAGTTCCTGAAAGCGCTTCCACTTTTTCGTGGAAGGTCGATGCCCTCTACTTCTATCTATCGGGCGTCACGCTCTTCTTTACGCTGCTCATTTCGGGAACGCTGATCTTCTTTGTCATCCGCTATCGTCGCCGTACGCCGTACGAAATTCCGCGGCCGGTTGCCGGTTCGCATAAACTCGAGACTGTTTGGACCGTCATTCCTTTTGTGATTGCGATGACAATGTTTTTGTGGGGCGCGACGGTCTATTTCGACCAGTACAAGCCGCCGCACAACGCGATCGAAGTTTATGTTGTCGGCAAGCAATGGATGTGGAAGTTGCAACATGCGACGGGACAGCGAGAGATCAACGAGTTGCACGTGCCGGTGGGACGGAAGGTCAAGTTGATCATGACGAGCGAGGACGTGATTCACGACTTCTTCGTCCCCGCGTTTCGCACGAAAGCCGACGTCGTGCCCGGCAGGTACACGACGCTGTGGTTTGAAGCGACGAAGCCTGGTCGTTATCACCTGTTTTGCGCCGAGTATTGCGGCATGAATCACTCGGGAATGATCGGATCGGTGATCGTGTTGGAGTCACGCGACTTTGATAACTGGTTGAGCGGCAACACCGGATCGATGACGCCTGCCACTGCCGGTCAGCAACTGTATCAAACGCTCGGTTGCGCTTCGTGTCACGGTGAGAATGGTCAAGGCGGGCGTGGGCCGGCGCTTACGGGCACGTTTGGTACTGAGATAACTCTGACGAACGGTGCAAAGGTGACTGCCGACGAGGGTTACTTGCGCGAATCGATTGTTAATCCGCAGGCGAAACTGGTAGCGGGATTCGGACCGATCATGCCGACGTTTCAGGGACAAGTAACCGAGGAGCAGTTGGTGCAGTTGTTGGCGTACATCAAGTCGCTGCATGGTGCTGGTCCAACAACACCGGCCAGCGCGAGTCCATCGCCGGCCCGCGCCGTCACTGCGCCATCGCCGACGCCGAGCGTAAGGTAAACACGGATTTAGAAATGAAATGAAGCCAATAGAGTCATTTGAATTACCGTCGCCGTCGAAGGTCAACTACCTGAACGCGGTATACGGATTGAAGTCGTGGTTGTTGACCAAAGACCACAAGCGCATCGCTCTGCTTTACCTCGGCTCGATCACTTTCTTCTTTTTCATCGGCGGCATTTACGCATTAATGATTCGGCTCGAGCTTTTGACCCCGCAGGGCGACTTCCTCGCATCGACCACGTACAACAAGGTCTTCACTCAGCACGGCATCATAATGATCTTTTTCTTCCTCATCCCGTCGATCCCGGCGACGTTGGGAAACTTCCTGATCCCAATGATGATCGGAGCGAAAGATCTCGCTTTTCCCAGGATAAATCTGCTTAGTTGGTACATTTACCTGCTCGGCGGCCTCGTCACGATCTACTCGTTGCTCGCCGGCGGCGTCGATACCGGTTGGACGTTTTACACACCCTTCAGCACGACGTTTTCAAATTCGTACGTAGTAGCCACGGGTCTCGGCATCTTTATCAACGGTTTCTCGTCGATTCTGACCGGCCTGAACTTCATCGTCACGATTCACACGATGCGCGCACCCGGCATGACGTGGTTTCGCATGCCGCTCTTCATCTGGTCCCACTACGCGACGAGCCTGATCATGATCCTGGGCACGCCGGTGATCGCGATTACCGTCCTGTTGCTGGCTTTCGAACGCCTGTCCGGTGTCGGAATTTTCAACCCGGCAATGGGCGGCGATCCGGTGCTCTTCCAGCACATGTTTTGGTTCTACTCGCATCCGGCCGTGTACATCATGGTGCTGCCCGGGATGGGCGTAATTAGCGAGTTGATCGCCAACTTCTCGCGCAAGAACATCTTCGGATACAGCTTCGTCGCCTTTTCCAGTCTAGCGATTGCCGTGTTCGGCTTCCTCGTTTGGGGCCATCACATGTTCGTTACGCCGCAATCGGTGTACGCTGGCATGATCTTTTCGTTTTTGAGTTTTGCGGTTGCGATACCGTCGGCGATCAAAGTGTTCAACTGGACCGCGACGCTTTACAAGTCGTCGATCTCGTACGACACGCCGATGCTTTACGCGCTCGGCTTCATCGGACTGTTCACGATCGGCGGTATGACCGGACTGTTTCTCGCATCGCTCGCGACCGACGTGCACTTGAGCGACACCTATTTCGTCGTTGCTCACTTCCACTACATCATGGTTGGCGGTGCGTTGATGGCCTATATGGGTGGGCTTCATTACTGGTGGCCCAAGATGACGGGCCGTTTGTATCCCGAAGGTTGGGGACGGTTCAGCGCGCTCGTGATCTTTGTCGGCTTCAACCTGACGTTTCTGCCGCAGTTTATCGCCGGTTATATCGGCATGCCGCGGCGATATCACGCGTACCCACCGGAGTTTCAGGTATTCAACGTGCTATCGACGGCAGGTGCGTCGATTCTCGGGTTCGGCATGCTGATTCCGGCGATCTACTTTGTTTGGTCGATGCGTTATGGGCGGCATGCGGAAGCGAATCCGTGGCACTTGCCGGGACTCGAATGGCGCACACAGTCGCCGCCGCCAACGGAAAACTTTGAGACAACGCCGATCGTGACGTGGGACGCATACGAGTTTGCGCCGCCCGAGGAGACGGAAGTAGTCGGCAAGTTTCGCGGCGAAGTCGAACGGGCATGAGAAATGTATTCTCCCGCAAAGGCGCAAAGGCGCAAAGAAAGATCTTTAGAAAACGCGGCAGCGCTTTGCGCCTTCGCGCCTTTGCGGGAAATATGAAGGAGCTACGAAGAAGTTGAGTCACGCGGCAACACCAGAGATTCACGGCCACCCGGCGCTACAGCACCATTTTGAAAACATGGAGCAGCAGCGTGAAGCGGGCACTCTAGGCATGTGGATCTTCCTCGTCACCGAGATCATGTTCTTTGGTGGGATGTTTCTCGCCTACACGCTCTATCGAACGTTCTTCCCAGCCGCGTTTGCCTCTGCCAGCAATCACCTCGACATCACGCTCGGCGCCGTCAATACAGGCGTGCTGATTTTGAGCAGTTTCACGATGGCGATGGCCGTGTACTTCACGCAGGTAGGGAAACAGCGTCCGCAGGTGTTGTGCCTGGTGCTGACGTTGGTTCTTGGACTGACGTTCCTTGGGATCAAGGCCGTCGAGTACCACGAGAAATACACAGACCGGCTGATTCCCGGAAATTTAATTCCGGGAGCTTCCTTTACGACCGACCCGCACGCAGTTCACCTGCTGCCCGGCGCGACGCTGAAGCAGGTGGAGATGTTCTACTGGATCTATTTCGCGATGACCGGCATGCACGCGTTGCACATGATCATCGGCGCGGGCTTGTTGACGTATCTGATCATCTTTTCACTGCGAGGTCGATTCGATCCTGAGTATCACAGTCCGGTCGAGGTCATCGGGCTTTACTGGCACTTTGTCGACATCATTTGGATTTTCCTGTTTCCGCTGCTTTATTTGCTCGGGCGGCATCTCGGTGGGCACTGATGAGTGAACACATAGTTTCAGTCAGGGTTTACATCACGATCTTCTTAGTGCTGCTCGTCGGCACGGCGTTGACGGTGGGGGCCGCGTTCGTCGATTTTCCGTATGGACTGAACACGATAATCGCAATGACCATCGCCGTTACGAAGGCGACGTTCGTTGTGCTCTATTTCATGCACGTGCGTTATAGTGCACGACTTGTTTGGGTGATTGTAGGTTCCGCGTTGTTCTGGATGGCGATAATGTTTGCGTTTACGTTCGCCGATTATTTCACGCGGGGCAACTTGTCGACCGGTATCTGAGAGAGGTGTTACTCGCCGCGCTGCAAAGTCATTTCCCGCACTTCGATCACGCGCTTACAGGACGGGCAATTCAGGCGGATGGTGGCGTCTGACGTTTTGATCGGTGCGTCGCAGAACGGGCACGTGCTGCTGATTTCGTTGTGATGGAAAAGGTCGCGCATCATGAACAGCGGCAACACTAGACCGGCGATCAGTAGCGGGATGCCGAAGATGAGACCGATGGTGGCGCCCTGTCCGAGCGTCAGGCTGATGACGAGCCCGGCAATGAACAAAACAAGCCCGACGGCAATGCTGAACGAAAAACTATAAGCACTGTCGAAAGTACGTCCCGTTTTGGCGACTTCAGGCTGATTTGGATCCATGGCGGTGACAAACTTTACCACATAATTCCGGCTATTAACATGACTCCATTTGATAATTTTCTTGCAAAACACGATGAAGAAGCGTGGTCCGCTGCGTTGACCACGCTGCTGCGTTCGATTCACGAAGTCGATCAAAATGCGACGCAGATTTGGTTTGCTTTTTACCCGCTGGCGTTGTTTCAGGCGCTGCGGGAGGCGGAGGATCCCGAGAAGCTTCGGCAAATGTTGTTGATGCAGGGAACTTACGATTTGAAGGATCAGATCGACTCGTCGCATACGTTCCTTTACGGGCATCGTTACTGGCCGGAAGTGAAGAAAGCAGTCGAGCAGCATGCGCAGGGTCTTAGTTCTTCGGACGCATCGCTAGCCGATCAGATTTTGGGCGTCGCGGAAAAGGTGGCGCAGCGGGTCAAGGCAGATCGCTCGTTGACTGTTGGCATTACCGCAGTCGCGTTCATGACTGTTCAGCAGGCTGGGTTTGAAGCGTTTGAAAAAGCGCCCGGCAAGATGCTGATCGATTCTCAACATGCGCGGAAGTCGCCCGAACAGGTTTTGCGCGAACGCGCGAAGGACGATAGTCAGGGACTGCTTGGTTTTCTGCGCACGGTGAACAAGAAGTGGACTGTTACATACGATGAAAACGACGACCGCGCGACATACCGAATGAACCACGTACAGGATTTGGCGTGGGGCGCCGCTGAAGATCGCTCGCGCAATTGGCGTGAGATCGATCCGCGACGGGTTGAAGGACCGATTCCCGTCGAGTGTCGTTCCGCTTCGTGTGGGACGTGTTGGGTTGGCGTGCTCGGTGGCGCGGAAAAGTTGTCGGACGTGGCGGCGCGTGAAGGAAAGAAGATCAAGGAGTTTGGTTACATTGATACTTCGGAGCCGAAGCCGTTGATCCGGCTGGCTTGCCAGGCGCAGACGCATGGCGCCGTGTCGGTCGTGATCCCACCGTGGAACGGCGTGTTTGGCAAATACCTCAAGGGCTTGAAAAACAATCCGTGACCAAAGTCATTTTCCATTTTTCATTTCCCGTTTGTCGGTTTTCATTTGGCTGCGGAGCGTTCAAATTCGCGGAGCGTCAGAAATGACAAATGAGAAATGCCAAATGACAAATGGAAAATAGTCCCAGAGCGTCTTCCCTTTCTTCGCCGCTACTGTTCGTATTCGCCGCGGCTTTCCTTTGGAGCACGGGCGGGCTCTTCATCAAATGGACCTCACTCTCCGGCCTCGAACTCTCGTTGTATCGATCGTTCTTTGCCCTTGTCACGGTTGCATTAGTGACGCGTCGTGAAGGTTTTGGTCTGAACAGTCTTACCGCTGCCGCGGCGATTCTGTATGCAGCCCTCGTGATCCTGTTTGTGATGGCGACGAAACAAACGACCGCCGCCAACGCGATCTTTCTTCAATACACCGCACCTGTTTACCTGTTGATCCTTGAACCGCTTGTCTACAACGAGAAATTTCGCGCGCGGGATCTGATCACGGTCCTCGTGTGTATCGGTGGCATGGCGCTGTTTTTCGTGGGCCAACTGCGGCCGCAGGATGTGACCGGGAACCTGATGGCGCTTACTTCCGGTCTTTTCTTCGCGATCTACTTCTTGTTGCTGCGGCATCCACGCGCGCGAGAAGTGAACCGGGCTTCATCCGTGATCTATGGCAACCTGCTGGTGGTCTTAGTCTGCGTGCCATGGGGATTGGGCGCGTTCGACAGCGTCGGGCGTCACGACCTGTTGAGCGTGATGTACTTAGGGGTGATTCAACTTGGTCTCTCTTATGTCTTGTTCACTGCCGGGATGGCACGTGGTGTGAGATCTTTGGACGCGGGCATCATCTGCTACATCGAACCCGTCCTGAATCCCGTATGGGTCTTTATGGTTCTGGGCGAACGCCCCGCACGCTGGGCCTTAATCGGTGGCGCCATCATCATCACCGCCGTCGTCATTCACATGCTCGTCGACGCCCGCTTCAAGCGTCTCCCACCCCTCGAATCCGCGCACGGTTAGTCACCGAAGACGTCGCCAACTTTGACACTGAATCCCGGAAGCACAGTAGAGATCAACCGGTCCTGGCGATCGAATATCTGTGACTCATAAGAATCACCTTTTAGCACTCGAACTTCGATCAGTCCCTCGAATTCGTCCACAAGCCATAGCTCTTTCACGCCGAGTACTGCGTAAGTATCAGCTTTTGTATTTCGATCGTAGATCGCGGAACCCGGTGAAATGACTTCGACGACGAGATCGGCGGTCGTGTGATATCTGCCTGTACTCTGTGCCTGAGTTTCGGCGGAGACATAGAACAAGTCTGGTTCAAGCCATGTATTTGGCGTGATCGAGATGCCGTGGCGAGGAACATAAAAGCGTCCTTTGTCGTCCGTTTCAACGAGATAGTTAGAAAGCAAGAGCAATATGCGGCTAACTGCGTTGCCGTGAGGTTTCTCAGGAGGAGGTGTCATGTAGAGGACTCCTGCGATTAATTCAACTTTTGAGTGGTCGGGCGGCTCAGGGAGCTCCCAAAACTCTTCGAGCGTGTATCTCTTAACTAGAGGCGATGTATTGACCCAAGCCATTATGTTTTCTCCGATGAGGTTTAAGTGGGTAGCCGCATTATAGCATCCAGTTCGGACGGCTGTCGTAGTAACTTGGGGAGCGATCGGGAAAACGTTTCTTGTAAACGTGGTAGCGGGCGAGGAGTTTTTTGTAGCGCGCATCAGAGGAGCGGAGGGGTTTGTGGGGGATGGAGCGGAGGTGGTCTTCGATTTTCGTCATTTTGCGCGGTGAGAAACGCCAGTCGTAGTTGCCGAGATCGTAAAGACTCGTGAGACCATAACCTTTTATCCGACCGGAGAAGTCAACGTAAGGATCGAAATAACTCCACACCAGATCGCGCAAAGATCGATACACCGGTTTGCGTCCGTGTAGGCCGATGTCGCGTGAGCGAGCAACCGATCCCCAACCGCGATCGCCCTTGAACACAAACATTACATGGTCCAATAAGTCGATTGACTCGAGGTCCAACAAGAGCGGCGGGTAGCCATGCTGTTCCAGGATCACAGCCGCGCCAATTGCGGCCTCCAAGCAATGCGCCTCGTTTTTTCTGACTAATTCGCGAAACGATCGCATCGTTCCACCGTCTCGTTCCCAGTTGTACGGCAGCGAACTGAAGTAGCGCTGCACCTTCGCCGGCGTGTTGAGTTGTTGCACCAGCTTCCACTCGCGAGGCGTGAATGATCTCTTGTCAGGCCGGTTACTATTCATCAAAAAACGCGACTTTGTTCGGAGTGTTTACAAAACCCAAACCCGCACTTGCTTGAATCTTCGCCAGATGTCAGACTTACCTCCCTGGCATAACCAAATCTAACGCCAGCATAAGTTTCAGCATTCATAATCCTTTTTAGAAATGACATCTAGCATGAACCAGCAGGCCGCAGCTTCACAACGAACCCGCGCAGAACAAGAAACCGAAAATGAGGCAAACCGTTTGAGAGAGCAAGTCGACGCAGCGCTCGCCGTCGTCCCCTTGCGTTCATCAGACGAGGTCGAGTCCCTACACATGGCCGCCGATCGCATCGAGCGCGCCGCTCGCGATCTCGCCGACGCGTTGAGACAACTCGCCAGACAGCGACAGGCGGCAGAAGAGTAGGCGAAGAGTAACCGACCGCGCACGGTTTCCTCTCTCGAATTGGAGACTATTTAATGGCTTCCACTCGCACTGAAAGCACCACTAAACATCTGGGCCGCAAGAATACTGTGTTCGAGTTGGATAATTACGGCATCGACGCGCCCGCCAACGTTTACTGGAACCTGAACACACCCGAACTCTACGAAGAAATTGCGCGCCGTAATGAAGGCGCTTTGTCGGATCATGGCAACATCATTGTCGATACCGGCGAACACACAGGCCGCGCCGCTAAAGATAAAGCGATCGTGCGCGAACCTGAGAGCCAGGACAAAGTCTTCTGGGGCGACGTCAACAAAGATTTTCCGCAGGACAAGTTCAACTCGATCAAAGAACGCATGATGGCCCATGCGAACGGCCGCGATTTATTCGTGCAGGACACGTTTGTTGGCGCCGATCCAAATTACCGTTTGCCGATTCGCGTGATCAACGAGCTCGCATGGCATTCGCTGTTTGCGCGCACGATGTTCATTAGCAACATCAAGGAAACCGAGCCGCATCAACCCGAGTTTACGATCATCAACTTCCCGAGTTTTCAGGCCGATCCGCAACGCGACGGCACGCGTTCGCCAACGTTCATCCTAATGGACTTCAGCCAGCGACTCGTTTTGAGCGGCGGCACGTCTTACGCCGGTGAAACCAAGAAGAGCGCGTTTACGATCATGAACTATCTGTTGCCGCAACGCGGAGTGATGAGCATGCACTGCTCCGCCAACGTTGGCGGTGAAGGGGACGTCGCGATCTTTTTTGGTCTATCGGGAACAGGCAAGACCACGCTGTCCGCGGATCCCGAGCGTCGTTTGATCGGAGACGATGAGCATGGGTGGTCCGACAACGGCGTATTCAACTACGAAGGCGGCTGTTACGCGAAGGTGATCAAGCTGTCCGCAGAAGCCGAGCCCGACATCTATCGCACGACCCGCATGTTCGGCACGATTCTGGAGAACGTCGTTTTCGATCCGGTAACACGGCAGATCGATCTGGACGACGCGCGCAAGACTGAAAACACGCGCGCTTCGTATCCACTCACCAGCATCGCGAACATTGTGCCTGAGGGGCGCGCCGGTCACCCGCGCAACATCATCATGTTGACGGCGGATGCGTTTGGCGTTTTGCCTCCGGTTGCGCGACTGTCGCCGGAACAAGCGATGTATCACTTCCTTTCCGGTTACACGGCGAAAGTTGCCGGCACGGAAAAGGGAATCAAGGAACCGGAAGCGACTTTTTCGACGTGTTTCGGTGCGCCGTTCATGGTGTTGCATCCCGGTGTTTACGCTGACTTGTTGGGCCAGCAGATGGGCAAGCACAACGCAGCGTGCTGGTTAGTCAATACTGGTTGGAGCGGTGGTCCATACGGTGTGGGCCAGCGAATGAAGATCAGTTACACGCGCGCGATGATTCGGGCGATTCTCAACGGGTCGCTGGCGCAGGTCGAAACGCAGCCCGATCCGATCTTCGGCGTCAACATCCCTGTTTCGTGTCCTGAAGTGCCGAACGAGGTGCTCCAGCCGCGCAACACGTGGGCTGACAAGGATGCGTACGATCGCCAGGCGAAGGATCTCGCTCGCCGTTTCAACGAGAACTTTAAGAAGTATGAAGAGGGCGTGTCGGAAGCGGTACGCGCGGTAGCGCCGAAAGCTTAGCCACAAAGAGGCACAAAAGACACAAGAGGCACTAAGACAAGGAAAGAGGTGAGCAACGCGTATGCGTACCTTGTCTGAATCGAATTCTTGTGCCTTTTGTGCTTTTGGTGCTTCTTTGTGGTTAATGATGTCGCGCTAACCGGGAGGCCAGTTCATCGGACGGCCTGCGAGCACGTGAACGTGAAGGTGAAACACGGATTGGCCAGCACCTTCGCCGCTATTGATTACGGTCCGGTAACCACTGTCTGCGTGACCCTGATCGTTAGCTATCCTCGCACCAATACGAAGCAAATGTCCGAGTAGCGCTTCATCTTTTTGCGAAGCGTCGTCAAGCGATTCGAGGTGCTCGCGTGGTATCACCAGCACGTGCATCGGCGCCTGTGGATTGGTATCGCGAATCGCAACGCACATTTCATCCTGGTGTAGAAGATCACCCGGTATCTCACCGCCGATGATCTTGCAAAACAAGCAACTCTTTTCGGTCATTCCCTCGGCTCCTTAATCCGCATTTGTTCCCTGAACGAGTCCCGCCGTCACGGACGTAGTTATACGTTCGATGTTTGCGCCGACCGCACGTAACTTCGCTTCGATCTTCTCGTAACCGCGATCGATGTGATAGACCCGATCGATCATCGTTTCATCATTCGCAATCAATCCCGCCAACACCAGCGATGCCGACGCGCGCAGGTCTGAAGCGATCACGCGCGCACCATTGAGTGGAGTCACGCCGTCAACGATCGCGCTGCTTCCGTCGATGTGTATCTGCGCTCCCATACGCTGCAACTCTGACGCATGCATAAAGCGATTCTCAAAAACCGTTTCGACGATCTCCGATCTACCTCGCGCCTGCGTCATCAGCACCATATACTGCGCTTGCATGTCAGTCGGAAAACTCGGATGCGGCGCAGTTGAAACGTTGCCGGCTGAAAGCCCTTCAGGACAACACGTCACTTCCAACGTCGTCGGATTCACTTCCTGGACCACCACGCCGACTTCGCGCAGCTTAGCGATGACAGCCTGCAAATGATCTGGGCGGCAGTCTTTAATTTCGAGCTGACCGTTCGTGATTGCCGCGGCGACGATGAAGGTGCCAGTTTCGATTCGATCGGGGATGATGGTGTGCTCTGCTCCGCCGAGCGATGCGACGCCTTCGATCTGGATCGTGTCGGTTCCCGCGCCGTTCACTCGCGCGCCCATCTTGTTGAGCAGCTCGGCGAGGTCGACGATCTCAGGTTCGAGCGCACAATTGCGCAATGTTGTTGTGCCGCGCGCGAGTGTCGCGGCCATCATCAGGTTTTCTGTTCCGGTGACCGTGACTTTGTTGAACTCAACATCTGCCGCACGTAGCCGGCCGTCACTTGGAGCGCGCGCAACAACGTTTCCGGCTTCGAGTCGCACTTCAGCGCCGAGTTTTTCAAATCCGGACAAGTGAAGATCGATCGGACGAGTGCCTATCGCACAACCGCCGGGCAGCGAAACTTTGGCCTTGCCGAAACGCGCGAGCAATGGACCAAGCACGAGCACTGACGCGCGCATCGTCTTTACCAGCTCGTAGGGCGCTTCGAAGAGTTCGATGTGCGCGGCGGTGATCTTGTGGGTTCGAAGTTCGGGAGTCAGGACAGTCGCGCCGATGTCTTCGAGCAGACGTCGCTGCGTGATGATGTCGCGAACGTAAGGGATGTTGTGGAGTGTGACGGTTTCGGGCGTGAGTAAGGCCGCGGCCATACACGGGAGGGCGGAATTTTTGGCGCCGCTAATCGACACCCGCCCGCGAAGCGCCCGGCCACCTGTGATGCGAAACTTGTCCACGAACCACAGATTATACAGATCCGCGTAATCTGTGGCTCGTGTGGATAACCACTAGTCGTTGGTGTTTGCCCGCTTGACGCGAACGCCGCCGTTCGTCGTCATGGCTTTGACGGTCGGGCCGCCGGAGCCGAGGTTGACGGCGATCTGCTTGTTGATTTGTCCCTGAACGGTAATCGGAAAATCGACGTTGACGCCGCCGTTCACGGTGCCTGTCTGCAAATTCGCCGAGTAGTTCTCGGGCACAGACAACACGATGCCGCCGTTGGTGGTCCGGACATCGAGCGTTTCGCCGTCCCAGCGATCGCCGCTGAGCTCGATCACGAGTCCGCCGTTGGTCGTCGAGCCGCGGACCGCCCCGCCAACTTTTCGCAAAACAACGCCGCCGTTGAGCGCGTTGAAATCGATCTTGCCGTTTACTTCGGAGATCGAAATACCGCCGTTGTGTGTTTCAAGCGAGAGATCAGCACGACGCGGGACAAACACTTCATAACTCACGTCCCAGTGATAGTTTCTGCGGTTGTCAGGACCGCTCGCGTAGATCTTCGAGCCGCTGGTCTCAATTCGGATTTGTCGCGCAAGATCGGCAGCCTCCGCGGCCGACGGCGCTCCGGTCTGCACTCGGGCGCGTATCAACACCTGGCCCTGTTCCCAACCTTTAACGGAGATGCCTCCGTTTTGCCGTCCGTCGATGGCGATTGGCGAACCGCTCATCGCGAGCGTTTGTTCGCGGATCTCGCAGTTTCCTTCCAACCTGTCGTTGTAGTAACTGTTATCGCGACAGGTTAGTGTTCCTTCCTTTTTCTGCGCCAACGCGGAAACGACGGTCAATGCCATCAACGCGGCAATAAACGCAGTGCGTCCTAAAAACCTGAACATGACTTCGGTCTCCTTCATTCGTCTGGGGTTTAGCTTTTCGAGGCTCTGGATGATAGACACCACAGTCTCCGGCGTTGTGACATTAAATCCCACCCGTTTTCTGGACGACCAGTATCCGAGGAATGCTTTGCAAATCAGGTCGAATCTCCATCAGCCGCCAGAATTTCGGCTCAATCAACTCCTGGACCGCTTCTCCCTGGTCGAATCCGATCTCCATGACCACGTGTCCCCCGGCGTTTAAGAAGCTGGGGGCGTCCTGAAGCAAACGTCGGATTACGCTTAACCCGTCCGCGCCCGGCGAAAGCGCGACCAGCGGTTCATGGTCGCGAACTTCTCGTTGCAAACCCGCGAGGGCAGCGGAAGAGATGTATGGCGGATTGGAAACGATTGCGTCGAATGTAGTTCTGTCCAGTGCGTCAAAACAGTTGGAAAGCTTCAACTCGATTCTGTCGCCTACACCTAGCACCTGGGCATTCTGTGCGGCAACTTTGAGTGCCGCTTCTGAAACGTCAACCGCAACCGCACGCGCGTCTGTTCTTTCACACAGCAAAGTCACGGCGATGCAACCGGATCCCGTTCCCACGTCGCAGATCGACGGCCCACGGACATCAGTGATCACCTCCAGCGCCGCCTCGACCAGCAACTCAGTCTCGGGTCGAGGTATCAGCACATCGGGAGTGACTCGAAACTCGCGTCCATAGAAGTCCTGCACTCCGGTGATGTATTGGAGCGGCTCGCCTTCGGCACGTCGCGCGACCACTTCGCGAAAACGATTCACTTCTGTCTCTTCCAACGAATCGTCCGCGTGACTAATCAGGAACGTCCGGTCTTTGCCGATCACGAACGCAAGCAGCGATCCCGCTTCGCGGCGTGATTCCGGCACGCCGCGCGCCTCTAAAGCTTGCGACGCTTCGCGCAGTGAATTGGCGATCGAAGTCTGCTCTGGCATACTTCTCAGGAACCAGCTAACGATTCAAAGTATTTACTAAGCATAAGGACGAGTCTCGTACCTCCCGTGACGTCATGGACCCTCAAAACGACAGGTTTTGAGGGTTCTGGCGTATAAGGGAAGAGTTTAACAACGTTTAGCCCCGAGGGGTTTCAATGGGTCCACTCTCGAAAAGCTTGCTCCTGTTCTCTCTCAACTGGCTCGACGCTCAGCTTACAATCCTCTGGTTGCGACTCAACGTTGCCACTGAGGGAAACGCACTCATGGCCCGACTGCTCGAACACGGCGACCTCTCCTTCCTCGCAATCAAACTCGCAATCGGCACCGCCGCTGCTTACATCCTCTACCGCTGCGCTCACTTGCCATTAGCCAAACGCGGAATGACGTTCATATTAATGATCTACGTCGCCCTCATGTTCGTACATGCAGCGACAGGCTGCGTCGCGCTTGGTTTGAGCATCCCAGTTTTCTAATCCGTGGTCGTTCATTACCAGTTTGCCCAAACACGGATATAATGGGCCAGCCAAATTATGACTCCGAGAGGGAAGAAGCTATGTACAGACTTTCCGCCCGCCAGATCCTTTTAATTGCCCTTATTTCAGGACTATTTGCAGCCGGAGGAGTGGTGCTTTTCGATCGGTTTTCGAAACGCGACGCACCTTCGCAAGCCGCTCTTTCAGAAGCGCCGCCGGCGGGAATCGCCGATCCGTCAACCGTTACTGACGAACAGAACAACATCGAAGTTTACCGCGCTTTGAGTCCAGGCGTTGTCTTTATCCAATCAACCTCATACGCGCGCGATTTTTTCGGATTTGTCGAACCACAGCAAGGGTCCGGCTCCGGCTCAATCCTGGACCAACAGGGGAATATTCTGACTAACTATCACGTCATCGCTGACGCGCAAAAACTTACGGTCAGCCTCGGTGGGAAGAAGAATTATCCGGCGGTTGTTGTTGGTCGCGATCCCGACACGGATCTCGCGGTCATTCGTTTGACTGAAAAACCACCTGGTCCATTGACTGTCGTTCCGATGGGCGACTCTGACAAGCTTGTCGTCGGACAGAAAGTGCTCGCGATCGGTAATCCGTTCGGCTTGGACCGCACGTTGACGACCGGCGTGATCAGCGGACTACAACGTCCCATCCGAGCGCGAAACAATCGCCTGATCGAAGGTGCGATTCAAACCGATGCGTCGATCAATCCCGGCAACTCAGGTGGACCACTGCTCGACTCGCGCGGCCGGATGATCGGTATCAACTCGCAGATCCTTTCGCCGTCCGGCAGTTCGGCCGGGGTTGGTTTCGCAGTGCCGGTGAGCATCGCGAAACGCGTCGTACCACAGCTTTTGCAATACGGAGCGGTCCGCCGTCCGAAACTCGGTATCAGCACTCGCGATGTAGATACGATCCGCACGCAGGTCGATCTTCCGGTGTCTGATGGGGTGCTGATCGTCCAGGTCGCGCGCGGTAGCGGTGCGGCTGCGGCCGGTCTGCGCGGAATGCAACAGACGGAAATGGGCGACTTCGAGCTCGGTGACATTATCGTCGGCATCAACAACGAAAAGATCGCCAACTCCGACGATTTGTTCCGCGTGCTCGACAAGTATCAGATCGACCAAACAGTGCAGGTGCAAATCTGGCGTGACGGACAACGCACGTCTGTTCCGGTTCGCTTGATGGAGTCACCTGAATCGCGTCGTTAACCTCGAAGGAGGTTTTCAGTGCATCAAACCACCCATTTCTTCAACCTTGGTTATGGGTGGTTGTGTAAGCACTGTAGCGCGGAGAACACGGAACGAAAACAACAGCATCGCCAACATCAACAACACGAAGCTCATCGCAAACCGTCACTGCCTCTAGCTAAGTGGGTGGACGACGATGGGCTTCGTGGTTTGGTGTGTCCACAGTGCGGCATTGCAGAGCCTGTCTCCAGGATCTAGCGGCGATCTAACGGGCGAACTCATCCTTGTAATCACGCAAGCTTCTGGTAATCACGTCGAGCGCTTCGAGCCGCCCGTACACGTCCGCAATCTCAACTCTCTTGGGCGCATCGCTGGGCAACTGCTTGTAGCTCAAAAAATAGTGTCTTAATCGATCGACCAGCCCGGACGGAACTTCGTCAATATTCTCGATGCGACCGTATGCGAGATCCGCCTCGAGCACGGCGATGATCTTGTCGTCAGCCTGTTGGCCGTCGATCATTCTGAGCCCGCCGATCGGACGCGCGTGCAGGAAGAAACTGCCGTGAGCAAATGTTTTTTCCGACAGGACGCAGACGTCCATCGGATCTTTGTCGCCTTCGATGCCGGTGCGGCCGGTGCGCTGTTCGCACAGTTCAGCCACAGCGCGCCCGCAATAAGTTTGCGGTATGAAACCGTAGAGCGTTGGACACATTGATGAAAATCGTTGCGGACGATCGACGCGCAGGTGGCCGGACCATTTATCGAGTTCATACTTGACCGGGTCGGTTGGTACGATCTCGATGTAAGCGTTGACGAGTTCGGGCGTGCGCGGCCCCGGGCTCACGCCGTGCCACGGATGCGCCTGGAATAGTTGTTTCTTCATCGGCTTTCTTCTCAGCTCTCGCTGGATGATAAAATGCCGCCAGGTCCAAACCAAATGTAGCTATGGCTGCCAGTGCCGAAATCATAACCAAACCGGTTGCGAACGTAATCTCGTTACGCTGGCTAATCAGCGCGCGCGACGATCTCGTCTGGTTTATCGGATCAGTGGTGTCGAGCTATGCATTGCTGTTTCTGTACGTTAAAGGCATCGTGCCGCTGGTTCCGATGGTTGCGCTGTGGGCCATCCTGATCGACGCGCCTCACGTGTTCGGGACGTTTTCGCGAACGTACTTCGATCGCGCGGAACGTAAGAACCGGGCGAGATTGTTGTGGGGTTCGCTGCTGTTCTTTGCGATTGGGCCAGTGTTGGTGCTTGCGGGCTTCGCGTTTGTGTTCTTCTTCGTGGCGGCGTTATGGGCTTACTACCACCTCGTGAAACAGCATTACGGTTTCATGGTGTTGTACAAAAAGAAGAACGGCGACCTCGCGCGGATCGATAACGCGCTTGATCGACTGTTACTGCTGTTTGCGTTTAATTATCCGTTTGTCGAGTTTATCGCGCGCGATCCGGAAGCGATGGCGCGTGTGCCGGAACTATTGCGCGGTGGCGTAAGTGGACTAGCTAAATTGCTGCTCGCCGGAACAATTCTGCTGGCGCTCATTTGGTTAGGACGCCAGATTCAACGGGCAATCAGTGGCGAGCCGTTGAATGTTCCCAAATACTTGTTGCTGGCGGCGGCGATACCGATGCACTGGATCGTTCTGTTGACTCCCATGCCGCACAAGCCGATCGCGATCGTCGCGATACTGACGATCTATCACAACTTTCAGTACCACCGGCTGATTTGGTTTCACAACAAGAAGTACACGCCGGAATCGCGCGAGAAGTACGGCGCCGCGGAGTTCATCAGCAGGCGCGTGCTCTACTACATCGCGTTCGGAATTGTATTTGGAATTCTGTACCAGGGACCACGGCAGATGCTCGGTTACATCGGTCTACAAAACGGCACTCCATCATTCGCGGTACAACTCGGCATTTCATTTCTGTGGGGTTACGCGTTCATCCACTATTACCTTGATTCCAAGATCTGGCGCGTGAGGCGTGACCCGTCGGTGGGTGAAGCTTTGAAGATGGGATAAGTGCTTGGTACTTAGTACTTGGTACTTGGTATCTGCTTCCACAAAGCACAAAGCACAAAGCTCTAATCTTCCCCGTGCTCGTCGCCGTTGTAGTGCAGCACGGTCGACTCCTCATCAATCACGGTTTCCAAATGAACAGGGCGGCCCCAGAGCATGTGCACGTGTTCGAGTGCTTTGCGAGCGTAGCGCATCTCGAGCTCGGTGCCTTCGTAGCGGTGTTTTAGGTAGAGCTCACGATTGTTATTGTAGTCGCCGTCTTCGACTTGCAGGTACGGGAACCCGAAGTTGGTCATGTTCGCGACGAGTTGATCGCGCACTTTCTCCCAACGCTTTTCGGTGATCGTCCATTCCTCTTCTTCGATTAGCTCAAAGACAAACAGATCGAGCTCTTCGCAAAGCTCTTCGGTTAGATAATTGCGCAGGAACGAGACATCGTTCTCGATCTCACGTACTTCGAAGATCTTGTCGCGGCCTTCCTTCCCGAGGCGGTTAAACTTGTCTCGCTCCTCTATCGACGGCTCGTTCCAGCGGCGCTCGATGTCTTCGTAGATCTTGTAGCCGAGGTAGTACGGATTCAACTGGCCCTTCTGCGGCGAAACAACACCGGAATGCAGGTTCGCAAATTCGATGTGATCGTTGTCTGTCAGATCGAGTGCGCGCATGATCCGCGCGTGCCAGATACTGGCCCAACCTTCGTTCATGATCTTCGTCTGCATCTGCGGAACGAAGTACTCCATCTCCTCATGGACCATCGCGATCGCATCACGCTGCCAAGGCGCGAGCGACGGAGAGTTTTTCATGACGTAGTAGAGCAGGTCTTTTTCCGGCAGAAGCTCGCGCGGCTTGCTATCATCATCGCGCTTATCGGCTGCCGCGGAGGGATCTCGTAATTCACGTTCCGCCTTGTCGAGGAGCCACAGGTCGTCGTACCGACCCTCCCGCGGACGATGCTCGGCGCGGCGTTTCTGTTCCTCGTTCGAAACTTCCCGCTTGATAAAGAAATACGGATCGATATGCTCTTCGATCGCCAGCACCGAGTCGAGAAACCGTTCGACCGTTTTGCGGCCGTGCTTGAACTCGTACTCCATCATCCGCTGCGCGTGCGTGGAAACGCTTTCCACCATGCGGCGATTCGTCTTCGAAAAATAAGTATTGTTCTTGAAGAAGTCGACGTGGCCCAACACGTGCGCGATCACCATCTTGTTCTGGATCGGGCTGTTGGTTTCAAGCAGAAATCCATACGACGGATTGGTGTTGATCACGACTTCGTAGATCTTTGACAGTCCGAAATCGTACATCGTCTTCATGCGATGGTAAGCCTTGCCGAAGGTCCAATGAGAGTAGCGACCTGGTAGCGCGTACGAGCCGACTTCGTACATCACCGTCGCCGGGACAATTTCGAAGTTCGTCGGGTACGGATCCAGCCCGAAGTCTTGAGCAATCTGCCAGATTTGCTCTACGGCTGCTTCGAGATCTTTTATTTCCCGGTCTTCCATTACAGTCATCAAGCAGGTGTTTCGACACCTCGTGTACCGAAGAATTGTTTAAGTGCGGGGTACACGTCTTCCTTGTCGTCGATGCGCACGCCGACAAACCGATCCTTGTGATGCAGGCGATCGCTGAAGATCGAAAGCAGCGCGCCCGAAGACCGCCGGTAACTCGACGATCCTTCTTCACCAATCTCGCCGTACCCAAACAGGTTGCAAGTGGAGATCAATTCATCGGCGAGTCTGACCGCCTCTTCGTTGTCGGAGTAGTAGTTGTCGCCGTCAGAGAAGTGGAACGGATAGATATTCCAATCGGACGGTTTGTAACGTTGCTTGATGATGTCGAGCGCAAGCTGATATGCGGACGACACGACGGTTCCGCCTGATTCACCCTGCGTGAAAAACTGTTCCTCGCTGACTTCCTTCGCTTCGGTGTGATGTGAGATGAAGACGATATCGACGTTGTCGTACTTCGTTCTCAAGAAGCGGACCATCCAGAAATAAAAACTGCGCGCGATGTATTTCTTAAATTCACCCATCGATCCCGAAACGTCGATCATTGCGATCACGACGGCGTTCGACTCGTAACGCATCACCTCTTCCCACGTCTTGAAGCGCAGATCTTCCTTCTTGATGTCGCCGAAGCGCGGGTTTCCTTCGCGCGCATTACGACGAATGTTTTCCAGAATCATGCGACGCTTGTCGAGGTTGGCAATCACTCCGGTGCGGCGAATCTCGTTGAACTGCGTCTTGCGCGATTGAACAGCCTTCTTCGCTTTCTCCTGGAGATACGGAAGCTGGAGGTCTTCGAAGATCAACGCTGCGATCTCATCGATGTTGACTTCGGCTTCGTAGTAGTCAGTGCCCGCTTCCTGTCCGGCTTGCCCGGCGCCGGTGCCGCCTCCTGTGCCGCGGCTCTCACGGCCGATGACGTCGCCGACGCGCGTCTTGCCGTCGCCCTGGCCCACATGTTTCGCCTTTTGATAGTTGAAACGAAACTTGTACTCGTCGAGCGCCCTGATCGGGACTTTAACGGTGCGTTTTCCGTCGGAGAGGATGATGGCTTCGTTGGAGACGATCGATCCGAGGTTCTTGCGGATCGCTTCTTTGACGCGATCCTTGTGTCGCTCCTGATCAATGATGCCTTTGCGTTGCAGTGACCAGTCGTTGCGTTGGATTGACATAATGCTTCATCCACAAAAATCTGCCACGACGTTTGTGAACTCCTCCGGGTATTCCTCGTGGGGGATGTGACCGCAGTTGAGAAATACAATTAAGCGCGACCCGGGGATCTGATCGTGCAACCGCTCGCCGTCGGCGAGTGGGATCTCGATATCGTTTTCACCCCACAGCAATAACGTCGGCTGCTTAATCAGATGCGCCTCGCGCGAGATGCGTTCGGCGTCCCAACAACGGACCGTGCGAATGATGGCGCGTTGCGTGCCCGACGCCCGCAACAGCAAATGACGCGCATCAACGCGCCGTTCATCCAACACCCATTCGTGACGATCGTAAACTCGCTTCATTCGCCGGCGCAGCAAACGACGCGAACCGATCAACAACGGCGACACGACGTCGCCGAACACACGCGAACTAAACACACGCATCAGCTTGTAATCGAGCGGCCGGTTGTTGTTCACCGTTCCAATCAAGACCAGCCTATCGACGCGTTGGGGGTAATCGAGGGCGCAGGTCGCGGCGACAGCGCCGCCGTATGAACTGCCCACCAGCGTCGCGCGTTTAATCTTCAGTCGGTCGAGCAGACTAACCACCAAGGTTGCTTGTCCGGCGATGGTGTATTCACCGTTTCGCGGTTTGCCGGAGTAGCCAAAACCCAGCATGTCGATCGCAATCACGCGAAAGCCGGCGGCGGCGAGGCGGAGAAAAACTTTGCTCCAAACGAGAGTCGAGGACGCGAAACCGTGAATCAAAACGAGCGCCGGCGCGTTTGCATCACCCGCTTCCTGGTAATGAACGCGAACGCCCTCGACGTCCACGAAGCGCGAGTGGTCGGAGTGAAAGATGACGTGGCGATTGCGGTTCCAGTCGGCATCGCGCGGGCGCACAAGCAACTTAGCAGCAACCCCGAGTGTTAAAGCTCCGGCGATCCAGTAACGTTTCTTCATATGAGTACACGGATAACACGGATTGAAATTGATCCGCGTTATCCGTGTTATCGGTGGCTCAATACTTAACGTGACAACAACGTGCCTACATAAGTCAACAACTCGTTAGCACAAACTGGGCAGTATCCGTGTTCCTTGACGAGCCGATCCACGACTTCGTTGATGCGGCGGAGTTGATCGGGATCGGGCGTCTTAGCCGACGTTGTGATCTTCACCACGTCTTTCAGGTCAGCAAAGATCTTCTTCTCGATCGCTTCCTTCAGCCGTTCGTGCGAGTTGTATTCAAAGGGTTTGCCTTTGCGCGCGTACGAACTGATGCGGATCAGAATCTCCTGGCGGAACGTGTTCTTCGCGTTTTCGGAGATGCCGATCTGCTCCTCGATAGAGCGCATCAACTGCTCATCCGGATCCATCTCTTCTTCGGTAATGGGATCCTTGATTCGTTCCTTGTTGCAGAACGCCTCGACGTTATCGAGATAGTTGTTGCACATCGTGCGGGCCATCTCTTCAAACGAGTAGACGAACGCGCGTTGAACTTCGATCTTCGCGAGTTCGTCGTACTCTTTACGCGCCTGCGAAATGTGGTTGAGATAGCGCTCACGCTGTTCGCTGCTGATGCCGGTGTGTTGTTCGAAGCCGTCTTTGATCGCACGCAGCGCATCGATCGGATTGATGCACGTGACGCCGTCGCGAACGAGCGCACTCGAAAGACGATTGATGATGTAGCGCGGCGAGATTCCGTCCATGCCTTCACGGATGGTCTCTTCTTTCAATTCGCGCACGTCCTTCGACTTGTAACCTTCGACGTCCTCGCCGTCGTAAAGCTTCATCTTCTTAACGATGTCGACGTTCTGTCGCTTGGGTTCTTCAAGACGCGTCATGACCGCAAACATCGCCGCAACTCTCAACGTGTTTGGCGCGAGGTGAACGTTGCGCAGCGCTTCCGACTGGTGCAACAGCTTGTCGTAAATTCTTTCCTCCTGCGAGACGCGGAGGTTATAGGGAACTCTTACCAGGATGATGCGATCCTGGAGTGCCTCAGACTTTCGATTCCCCGCAAACGCGATGTACTCGTTCTCGTTCGAATGTGAAAGGATGACCTCGTCGGCATAGATCATCGCGAAGCGACCGGTCTTGATGCTCTGTTCCTGCGAGAGCGTCAGCAGGCTGTAGAGAAACTTTTCGTCAACCTTCAACATCTCGACGAATTCCATCAGACCACGATTTGCAATGTTCAACTCGCCGTCAAAACGATACGCGCGCGGATCTGATTCAACGCCGACCTCGCCGATGGTGGAGAGATCGATCGAACCTGTAAGTTCGGTGATGTCCTGAGATTTCGGATCGCTCGGTGAAAAAGTGCCGATGCCCACACGCTCTTTCTCAGAGAACGCGACGCGATGAACTTTCACGTCTTCATGCCGTCCGGCGTAAGTTTTTTCAAGCGCGTAACGGCACTGCGGACAAAGATCGCCTTCTATGTAGATGCCGTACAGTTTTTCGACTTCAGCACGAAGCTGGTGCGGGATCAGATGCAGCGGTTCTTCATGCATCGGACAGTCTTTGATCGCATAAACAGCGCCGCCGTCGGTGCGCGTCCACTCCTCGAGGCCGCGCTTGAGCATGTTCACGATCGTGGACTTTCCGCCGCCGACCGGTCCCATCAAAAGCAGGATACGTTTACGAACTTCCAGACGCTGCGCGGCTGACTTGAAGTACTCGACGATTCTGGCGATCGGCTCCTCGATGCCGAAGAGTTCGCCGGAAAAGAAGTTGTAGGAAAGGACTTCGTGTTGGGTGCCCTCGTTCAGCCTTCCAACTCCGGCCGCATGAACCATGTCGTTTACGCGGGCATGCGACAGTTGTGCGATACGTGGATTTTGGGCGACCAGCTCGAAGTAATCACGAAACGACCCTTCCCAGCGTAGCGCTTCGTGCTCGCGGCGCAGATCTTCCAAACGTTCACTGATGTTGAATTTCTTGTTGCCATCCTGCTCTTGCATAGCCTTTGAAACCTCTTCGGCTTTCGCGCCTTGGACAGCGTGTGGGGAGAGGCCACGCTATAAGTACCAACCGCTTTGCGTCGGGGAACTGCGGTTCATTTCGTCACAGCTTCGGGATACGCCTCATGCGCGCGTAAGCATGAGCTACGTCCTCGAAGCATGATTTCTCAATGATCATTTCAAAAAGGAAGACGCGGTGGGGAAAACTAGTTGGAAGCGAATCGAACGCGTGCTTCCCTTGGCGGCCAGTATATAATACAAGGCTCAAGAGCGACAGATAAATTCATTGAGACGCAAATCAGGCAAGCACCACGCTGGGATGCAGGCGCTTTGTCGTCGCGTCGAAATCACCGATGGCTATCAGGTGACCCTTATCGTCGCACATCTTTACTTGCTCGCCGTCGGACCAAGTTGTCTCCCCAACTTTCACCTCCATTCCGTGCCGTGCGCGTCGCACGTCTTCGCCACTTAGATGCAGGAAAGGCAGGCGTGAGAGCGCCGCGCTTGGGCGGAGCAGGATAGTCCCTAAGGCCTCCTCGCCAAAGCTCGTTTTCAGTTGTTCCAGAGTCACGGCATTCGTAACACCAAACTCACCGACACGTGTACGCCGCAGCTCTGCTAAGTGTGCGCCAACGGACAGACGGTTTCCGAAATCTTCGGCGAGCACCCGTACGTAGGTGCCGGCGGAACAGACCACCCGCACGTGAAAATCAAACGTACCGTCGAAGTTGTCCTTCATGAGTTCGCCATCTGGTCTAATCGCTGCCAGCTCGTGGATACAAACCTGGACCGGCTCGCGTTTGACTTCTTCGCCACGACGCGCGAGCTCGTACAGTTTTTTGCCGGCGATCTTCTTCGCTGAATACATTGGCGGAACCTGATCGATCCAACCGCGCAGACTTGCGAGCGCAACTTCGATCTCCTCTTCACTCCAACGAGCGACTTTGATGGGGCGAGTTGGATCGGCGGAACCGTGTGGGCCCGCGATCGGGGTTCCCGTTCGATCACCGGTGTCAGTTGCATAACCTAACCGGATGATTGCGTGATACTCCTTATCTGCTCCGCTGAGAAATTGCGCCAGTCGCGTAGCTTTGCCAACCAGCACCAGCAAAACACCCGTCGCGAAAGGGTCCAGCGTCCCCGTGTGACCGATGCGCCGTTCCTTCAGAATCCGCCGTGTGCTGGCGACCACGTCATGTGAAGTGACGCCCGCAGGCTTGTCGATAACCAACAATCCATCCATGGCGAGCATTTTAGATCAGGCGTGTTTCGTTTTCCTTTCAATCCGTTTAAGCTTGGCGCTCAATGTCAGACGAACTTCGCCGCAAAACATTTGAGCGCGCGGTCAAGCTTTTGGCTGCAAAACCTCGCTCCGTCGCGGAGTTGCGTGAACGATTGCTCCAGGGGAAAGGCATTAAAGCGAACAAGTCCGTTGTCGAAACGGTGATTGCGCGTTTACGTGAATATGGGTACCTCGACGACGAGCGGTTCGCGTTTAGCTACGCTTCTTCGAAGGTAAAACAGCGCCCGATCGGTCGGCGCCGACTCCAACGCGATCTAAAACTCAAGCAGATCGAAAACAACGTCGCCGACGAAGCGCTCGAGCTCGTCTACGCTGAAACTCCGGAGGATCAGCTCATCGACCGCGCGATCGAAAAACGCATTCGGCTGCGCGGCCGGCCGAAAACGCGGAGCGAAACAAAAAGCCTGTTTGATCATCTGTTGCGGCAGGGATTTGGTTTCGAATTGGTGAGTGAGAAAGTTCGCTCAGTTACACAGTACGACGACGACTCGTGAACACCTGTTTCTCTTGTGCCTTTTTGTGTTCTGGCTTTGTGCCTTTTTGTGGCTTAAACTCGAAACGACATGACTGGTAACGAAATTCGCGAAGCATTTCTGAAGTATTTCGAAGAACACGGGCACATGCGCGTGCGCTCCTCGCCGCTGCTCCCTGCCGACGATCCGACGTTGTTGTTCACCAACGCCGGCATGAATCAGTTTAAAGACACGTTTCTCGGCATGGAGAAGCGCGATTACCTGCGCGCCGCGTCGTCGCAGAAGTGCGTGCGCGCCGGCGGCAAGCACAACGACCTCGACGAGGTCGGCAAAACCGCGCGGCATCACACCTTTTTCGAGATGCTCGGCAATTTTTCGTTTGGCGACTACTTCAAGGAAGACGCGGTCAAGTTTGCCTGGGAGTTTCTGGTCGACGTATTGGGACTCGATCCGGCGCGCTTGTGGTTTACGGTTTACGAGGGCGACTCTGAAGTGCCGCCCGACGAAGACGCCGAACGGCTGTGGGAAAAGGTCGGCGCTCCGCGCGAGCGAATTCTGCGCTTCGGTCGCAAAGATAATTTCTGGCAGATGGGTGAGACCGGGCCATGTGGTCCATGCAGCGAGATCCATTACTACATGGGGCCGAGCCCGGACGATGCGGAGAACTCTGCTGCGAATGTGAATGGACCAGCCGACACGATCATGGAGATCTGGAACCTGGTGTTCATGCAGTTCGATCGCAGTGAAGTTGAGCCGGGCAAGTACAAACTCGCTCCGCTGCCGGCGCCGTCAGTCGATACAGGCGCCGGGCTCGAGCGGCTGGCCGTCGTACTGCAAGGTGTAAAGTCAAACTACGACACGGATCTGATTCGACCGATCGTCAATCACACCGCGCGATTGGCCGATCGTCACTACGAACCGGAGACGCAGGAAGGTTTTGCGATGCGCGTGATCGCGGACCACGCGCGCGCGGCGGCGTTTTCGATAGCCGACGGAATCCTTCCCGGCAATGAAGGTCGCAATTACGTGCTGCGAAAGATCATGCGCCGCGCGATCTACCAGGGGCACCACACGCTCGGATTCGAAGGTCCGTTCTTCAATCAGGTAGCGGATTTCGTCGTCGACCTGATGAAAGACAACTATCCCGAACTCGAAGCGCACCGCGAATTCATTCAGAAGATGGTACGGCTCGAAGAGGATCGTTTCCGATCGACGTTGACCGTCGGATTGAACAAGCTGGACGAACTCTTCGCGTCGACAAAGGGTGCGATGCCTGAGTACAAGGCGCTGGCGCGGTTGTATGACACGTTCGGCACCCCGCGAGATCTGATTCGCGTCAGTTTGGAAGAGCGGGGGTTTGTGGTCGAGGAAGAGGAGTTTAATCGGCTGTTCGATGCAGCGTTGCAGGATCTACAGCAGGCGACTGTCACTACGAAACACGAAGCACGAGCACAGATAAATCCCGTTTATGAAAAATTACCGAAATCTGTGTTTAAGGGTTACGAAGCGACGTACGTGTCTGACGCGAAGATCCTTGCGGTAGTCAACGACGATGAGATCGTGTTGGATCGGACGCCATTCTATTCAGAGAGTGGGGGACAGGTCGGCGATGTCGGCGTGCTGACGAAGGACGAAACGATTGCGAATGTTCTCGACACCTATTCGCCAGTCCAGGGTTTGATTGTTCACAAGGTCAAAATTGAGAAGGGTACGCTCAATGTTGGCGACGTTGTTTCGGCTGAAGTCGACGTTGAAAAGCGTGATGCGACGCGACGCAACCACACTGCTACACACTTGATGCACGCCGCGTTGCGCGAGGTTTTGGGAATGCACGTGAAGCAGGCGGGTTCTGTGGTTGCGCCGAATTACCTGCGTTTCGACTTTTCGCACTATCAGCCGTTGACCGCCGCGGAGAAGGAAGAGATCGAGCGGCTCGTTAACTATCACATTCTGCGCAACGAACCGGTGCAAACCGACGAGATGCAGGTCGAAGAGGCAATGCGCTCAGGTGCGATGGCGTTGTTCGGCGAGAAGTACGGCGATCGTGTGCGCGTGCTGTCGATTAAGGGCCTCGAAGGGATCTTTTCGAAAGAGCTATGCGGCGGTACGCACGTTCGAGCGACCGGCGATATCGGACTGTTCAAGATCACGAGTGATGAATCGATCGCTTCAGGTGTACGGCGCATCAGGGCCATTACAGGCGTCGATGCGTATGAACGTTTCCGCGAGTCGGAAATGCTGGTCGATGAATTGACGTCAGGTTTGCGTACATCGCGATCGGATCTTCAGACGACCGTTACTCGGCTTCAGGATGAGTTAAAGAAAGCACGGCGAGAGGCTGACGACTTGCGGTTGAAGATCGCGAGCGGCGCGGTTGGCGCTTCGGCGAATGGCGACGAGTCGCGGGAGATTGCAGGCGTAAAGGTTGTCGCGCGTGAAGCGCATGGTCTTGATGCGCCGGCAATGCGACAGCTTTCCGACACATTGTTGGCGCGAATCAAGTCAGGCGTCGTTATTTTGGGTAGAAGCAGCGACGGCAAGGTTTCGATGATCGTTCGTACATCTGCCGACCTCACTGGCAAAGTACCGGCAGGGCAGGTGATTAAAGAGCTCGCGCCGATTGTCGGAGGCCGCGGTGGTGGCAAGGCCGATATGGCTGAAGGTGGCGGCAATCAACCTGAAAAACTCAACGCTGCCCTGGAAGAGAGTTATAAAGTTATCGAACAGCTATTGAGTCGGTAGGAGCGGTCAGCAGACTACTCCTACCGACTATGTTTGGTTACATCGTTTTCTGTTTCTCGGTTAAGGTGATGTTCATCTTCTCGAGCGTCACCCTGTTCAGCGTACCAGTCACTTTCAGACCTTCCGCCTGTTGATACTTGCGCAGACCCTCGCGCGTCGCATCATCCAGTTTTCCCAATTGTTCCCCCGCGTAGAAGCCACGTGATTTAAGCAGCGCCTGCGCCTGGTTGATCTGTTCCTTCGTGGCCCGGAAAACGGGTCCGCGTTTGGTTTGTTTGGTCGTCTGAGGTGTGCAAGCGAAGGTAGTTTCATTCTGGGCCATCGCTGCGGTGAAGACACAGAGAAATGGCAGAGTAAGCGTAAGGAGTTTCTTCATCTGTTTTCGTCCTTTTGTGAGGCGCGCTGAAGCGCGCGGTTAATGGTTATTGGGCGGTGACATCATACAAGCCCTGTCAAGACGCGCCTAATTCTATGTGTTCAACAAAGTTGGCAAATGTTAGACGACCGTGCTAGTATCTCTCCGGCTACTCTCCGCCCTTGCCCGCGAACCCTTATGCGAAAACTTCTCCTTATTCCCGCCATTTTGACTGTTTGCTGTTGGTCTGCCTCCGCCCAAACCTATCAGGTCGATAACTTCGATTTCGCGAGCGCCATTCGCATTCAGACTCCGCCGGAGCCGGTCAAGAAAACTCCGCCAACCCCGAAAAAGCTCACGAAGATACGTAATTACACGTACACGCCGCCTGCCGGTGCGCTCGTTGAGCACACGAGCAAGCCGCTGAACCCGTCCCTTGGCGAATTCACCACCGGTAACGCCACCGTCGACTCCTTTATCGTCGAATCCGCCAAGCGAAATTCGGTCGATCCGCTTTTGATTTATTCGGTCATGCATCAGGAGTCGAGCTTCAAGCCTCGAGCGATGTCGTACAAAGGCGCGCGCGGGCTGATGCAGTTGATGCCGGGGACTGCGGCGCGTTTTGGCGTGAGCAACATTTGGGACCCGAAACAGAATATCGAGGGCGGGGCTCGCTACATGCGGTTCCTGCTCGACCTGTTTGGCGGCGATATCAAGCTTGCGCTGGCCGGTTACAACGCCGGCGAGGGTGCGGTAATGAAGTACGGCTACCAGGTTCCGCCTTACAACGAAACGCAGGAATACGTGCGGCGCATCGGTCGTCGCTACAGTCTCATTCGCGATCCGCAAGCGGCGGCAATCGCACGCGACGGCCAGGTCGCACAAAAAGAATCCCAGCCTTTGACGGTCTACGAGCGCAGTGTCTTCATGGTCCGCCTTCCTGACGGCCAACTCCAACTAGTCAGCCAATGAGGCAGACGCGGTGAGGGGGAGACGCGGAGACACGGAGATTTCGTCTCGCATCCCCGCACCCCGCGTCGGCCCGCGCCCCCCGTCGCCGCGTCACCCCTTCTCCGCGTCTAGCCTCAAGCAGGGAACCTTTCCCTGGGCCTCTCGTTTTGTATTTACGAGGCTTTAGGTATGATGAACAAACTCAAGGCAAGCACGTCGTTTTCCCGGCTTAGTGAGGTCAAATCCATGACGTGTTCCAAGTGTGGAGCATACGTTACCCCCAGCGTTCGTTTCTGTTCGAACTGCGGCGCCGCTGCCGACGGTGAAGCCACGCGACTCGCGCGCGTCCAGGCGAGCGCCCTCGAACCAGGCATCGATCCCGATCTGGAACACACCGTTTTCAGCGTTCGCCCAACGATGATCTTCATCAAGACTGGCTACGCTATTACTGTAATCGCCGGTCTCGCCCTTGTGTTTCTACTCGCATCCCTCGGCGTCCCTGCTACGATTTCAATCCCGATCGCTCTCGCGCTCTTGTTGATTCCCGGCTACTACCACATGCGTCGAAACATGGTGCGTTACACGGTCACCGACGCGAAGCTGCAAATCGACACCGGTCTGATCGCCCGCACCACCCGCAACATTCCGTTGAGCAAGGTGCAGGACGTGACTGTTTCCGCGAGTATTCCGCAACGCCTCCTCGGCTTCGGCGACATCATTGTCGACAACGCGAGCGACGCCGGTGGCTCCACCGTAATGCGGAACATCAACACCCCGCGTCATTACGCCGACCTTCTTTTGCGAGAACTAAGACGCTGGCATTAAACTTGGTTCGTGCTGCCTAATCGTCGCCGGGAACATCAAAGCCTGTGCGGTTTCTAAACACTGTTTTCCAGCATTACAAAAGGGGCCGCTCGAGGAGTCTGCGTTTGCGTTTAGTTAAGGTTTTAATCCTGATTATTAGTCTTTGCGTTGTGGCGGTCGGAAGTAAGGCGCGCCGCACGTTGCCAGATCGCCTCGTCAACTTCCAGATTACGACCCGACTCGACGGTGACTTCGAGTTGCTGAAAGAGTCGTTATTCGGTCGGCCGATATCAGAAACGGACATGGACAACGCTGAGAATGCGGACTATGCCGGCAGTGGCGGATCGCGAATTCGTGTGGAGACTGTGCATTTCCCACAGGACGCAAAGGCCTACGAAATGCTCAGTTTGTTTGCTGCCCGGGCGAAGGCACAGATAACCCCTGACTATGGTACTGCCGGTTTCCAGCAGGGTAATGAGATTTACTTTTTCAAAGGACAACGCTTTGTTAGGTTGCGAAGCCTCAAGGGCGACGCGGCCAACTTGCCGGCATTTGCCCAGGAATTAAGTGCTTCGCTGGACAAAGGTGAAGCTGACATTCCAGTCTTGATCAAGCACCTGCCGAATCCGGAAGAAGCGCAGAAGAACGCTGTATTCCTGCACAGCTTCCCTAACCTCGACCCGCTGGGCTTGCAGCAGGGTGTGTTCACGGCGATCCAATCACAAGGAAATGCGGATGCCGCGCTGGCGACGTATGGTCCAAGTAAGGTTTTGATCGTCGAATTCAATACGCCGCAACTAGCGAAGGACAACGACGCTCGCATCATCGCTCGCATCCATGAGCTGTGGAAACTTGGCGAACCGGCGCCGATTGCGTATCGCCGTGTCGGCAACTACTCGGTATTCGTTTTCGGCGCGCCCGACGAGCAGTCCGCAAAGCAGCTGATTGATCAAGTTAAGTACGAGCAGGTGGTCCAATGGCTCGGTGAGAACCCGAATATTCTCAAGCGAGCGCAAGAGGAGTATGTCAACACGACGTTGGGCGTGTTAGTGGCGGTGCTGAAAGCGTCCGGTTATGCGCTGCTGGCCTGTTTAGGACTTGGTGGTTTGGCGGGAGCGCTGTTGTTCACTCGACGGCGGGCCCAGCAGAGCGAAGAAGCGTTTTCTGATGCTGGTGGAATGCTTCGACTCAACCTCGATGACCTGACGCCGGAAACCAACCCTGCGCGACTCCTGCGAGAGCGTAACTAAACCACAGATTTTTAGCTTAACTAAATGACGACGCACAAAAAATGCGGGCTGCTGATTTTTCCTGGAGGGCTCCCCCAAGCCCCGTCAAGACGTCAATCAGCAGCTCCGCTATTGTTGCTCTTCAACTGCGTCACAAACGCGGATCCGTTCCCCCAAAAGAACCAACGTTTGCTTTCAATCTTGTGAGAGGATGCCTCCCCCAAAGCCTCCACTCACCGCAGTTATCTGAGCCTGACCCGATTTACCCTTATCTACCCTTCTTGTTCTGTTTCACTCTTTCGCAACGTGCGTGCCACCGGAACCATGCCTTACCTCAATCGGTAGGAATTGTCGTTTTACCCGCAATTCTGTAGCCATTAAGCAAACAAGGATTTGTACGCAAGCGCGCAGATAGGGCAGTCAGTTGTACCTCTTCAGTACAGGAGTGACCGTACAATCGCACGATAATCGCTCGCTGATGTCACGGAAGTGCCTCAACCAGTGCGTCGATCTCTTCGGGTGTGTTGTAGAGGTGCGGAGCGATCCGTAAACGATCACCGCGAGGAGCGGTGATGATGTTCTCCTTTTTGAGGTGAACGTAAAGCGCCATCGCCGACACTCCACTTGCTGGGCGAATACAGACAATCTGAGACTTCTCCCCAGTTAATCGCGAACTCACTACCTGATACGGTCCGCTCTGTAACCGGTCGCAAAGGTGGTCCGTGATCTCTTCGAGGTAACGCGCTGTTTGAGCCACTCCCAGCGCCGTTAAAAGCTCCAGGCTCGCTTTTAGGCCGTACAGCAGGGATGCCTGTCCCGTGCCCGTTTCCCACGCGAGCGTGCCCTCGTTCCAACCCTGTTCGAAGTTTTGAAAGTCTTCAGGGTTGGGAACGCTAATCCAGCCCACCAGCGTCGGTTGAATTTGCTCCCGCGCCCGATCCGAAAGGTACAGGTAGCCGACGCCTTCCGGCGCCAGCAGCCACTTGTGACTCGCACCCGCCGCAACGTCCACCAACTCCGCCTCGACATCGATTGGAACGACCCCCAGCGCCTGAATCGTGTCGACTACAAGCAGCGCATCGTGCTGCCGCACCAGCCGCCCGAGTCGTTCTAAGTCCATTCGAAACCCCGACGCAAACTGCACGTGACTGATCGCCACCAGCCGTGTGTTTTGATCGACGAGCTTGCTCAAATCTGCGAAATCGACGCGTCCGTCGCGCTCTTCACACATTCGGAGCTCGATGCCAGACACGTCGCGAATGCGCAGCCAGGGATAGATGTTCGAAGGAAACTCGCCACGGAACGTGACGATGTTGTCGCCCTGTCGCCACTTTAGGCCGTTGGCGACGGTGGAAAGCGCGTCGGAAGTATTGCGCATGAACGCGACCTGTTCCGGCCGTGCGCCGAGCAGACCAGCGAGTAGCCGTCGCGCTTCTTCTTTCGTATCGAGCCAGTCCTGAAAATTGACCGAGCCGTTTTCGTGAACGTCTTGGAGTTGTGTTTCGATCGCCTCGAGCGTTGGCAGTGGCAGCGGCGAAACTGCGGCGTGGTTTAGATAGTTGTATCGTTTGGTTATCGGGAAGAGTTCGCGAAGCGCAGGTTTAGGAGGATTAGGGAGCATACGGCTTGCCGTAGAACTCTTTATACAACCAGCCGAGCACGCGCGCTTCCGCGGTGCACAACGTCTCGATCCAGCAATTAACCAAAAATTCCGCTCGCCCGCGTTGGAAAGGAATCTTGTCCGACTGATTCACGATCGAGCCACCGCTGCGCAGATCGAGGTGATAAGCTTCGGCTGTCGACTCGTTTGCTTTCGCGGCCGCATCGAGCGCCATCAGCAACTGGCTGATCCACGCGTGCAAGTCGCGTTCAGAAGAATTGTCAGCCAGCGCCTGAATGATGCCGATCGCGAGCCGGTCTTCCGCGCGGTTGAAAATGAAGACTTCCTCGCCCTGCAACTCGCTCTGCTGCTGTTTCCATTGAAAGACTTCTTCGACTGAGGGGTGCCGGACGACCGCGACGCGCTGATCGTTATTCAAGAACCAGTCGATCACGTCAGGTACGGAATCAACATCGACGTTTCCACCAGCGTCGCGTAGCAAGGGAGGTTGGTTTAGTTCCGTTTCCGCGTTCATCATTTCACCAACTTAAACGACGCTCGTATCTCGCCAACGACGTCGCCGCGGCGGTTTTGCACGGGGAAAAATGCGTAACGTGACAGTGCTTCGAGCGATTCGTCGTCGAGGATATCCAGTTGACGCAACGATTCGATTACGACGGTCGGACGCGCACGTTTGTCGTCGCCGTCTTCGATCTTCAGCGCCAGTCCCAGTCCTTTTGGCCAACGGTCGGACGGGAGTATGCCCGCCGTGTAGACACCGTCAGCGCCGACTTTCGAAACGACACGGCCGCGCGTGGCGCGCATAACTTCCGTATCGAGCCGTTCCGAAGTACCACCAATCAATTCCGGATACGCGGTCATTACGCGCACGATTCGTTCACATGCTGCACGGGTCGCTTTATCGAAATTCGCGGGCGGTGAAACGAGTCGCGCATAGGCGAGCGCCATTGCGCGAACAGTGACGCCGAAGATCGGCGCCGCGCAACCGTCGATAGCAACGGCGAAGTCTTCAACCGGTATACCCGTGAATTGCGAGGCCACCTTCGCAATTGCGATCTGAACAGGATTTTCCGGGCTCTCGTAGTTTTCGATTGGCGCGCCGAGGTGTAGCGCCGTGGCCAGCATTCCGGCATGCTTTCCTGAACAATTGTTGTGCAGGACATTCGGGACTTCCTTTCGCGCTCGCAGAACAGCGGCTGCTTCCAAACCGTACGGCTCGTGAACGCCGCATCTGAGCGCCTCCGGACCAAGGCCTATCTTCTCGAGCATCGACGCGACGATTTTGATGTGGATTGGTTCGCCGCTGTGCGACGCACACGCGAGAGCGACTTCCTCGTCCGAAAAACCAAACCGTTCCGCGGCGCCGGTTACTAATAGCGGCAGCGCCTGTAATGGCTTTGCTGAAGAACGCAGGAATGTTACGGCGATCGGCGCGCCAAGCGATGCGACGACGTTGCCGTCAGGTTCGACAGCAGCGACGTGGCCGCGATGACGAGATTCGGTGATCGCTCCACGTCGTACTTCGACCAGAGGTTCGGCGAGCGGAATCTGTTGTGTTTGGGACATGTGCGGCGCATCTTAACACGCCGCACATGAGTCCAGGATTAACGGGCTGATGAATGTGCCGAACGTTTCTTGCCGCCGAGACTTAAAATCGTAAGTTTCACGGTGCGGCGTCCGAAACGCATCGCGTCACGTGTGCTCGGCGTCCAGATGTCGATTCGCTTGCCACGTACCATACCGCCCGTATCGGCGACGAGGTATTCCCCGCTCCACGAGCCTGCTTCGATCTTCACTCGTGAACCGAGTGGCAAAACACGCGGGTCGGCAGCAATGATTCCTTTGGCTACCGGAAGACCGCTCGCCGTGCGTCCGCGCAGACTGTAAGCCGTCGCCACGTAATGATGGACGGGCGCGTCGGGCCTTGCCTCGGCAACAACCGCCGGCTCGCTTAGCTTAACGTTATCGGCCGCTTCCATTGCGACACGCGCCGCAGCAGCCTCATCAGCGAGTTTGGAAATCTTGTTGGCTTGGGTTTGACCTTGGGAAGGAAGTGTTTCTGCCGAGAGTGGACGAGCAGAAAAAATCAAAAAACCGTTTAGAAGAGCGAGGCAGAGCAACGCGCTTCCGCTGAAGATAGAATGAACTTTCAAACTTTCGGGTCTCCGTTCCGATTTATTTCTGTTTTCAGCGTCCTGCGCGAGTCCGTTCTTTCCTATGACTCGTCCCCTGGCTCTAGGAGTCTGCAATGAAGTCAGCCGAGGTTGGGGGCTTGCATCCTTGATGCGGTGCGCTGAAAAGAGCTAACTAATTGTTTCCAGAAAAAAGAAAACGAGCAATGAGCTCGTCTTTTCAGGAAGGGAGGCTAGCACACGGTTCCGTGAGAGTCCAAATGCAAATCCGTGATATTTGTGAGATAAATCGCAAGAATCCGGGATAAATGATGAAATGTCAGGGGTTAGGAGTGTTAGAAATGCGGAAATGCGGAAATGCGGAAATGCGGAAATTCGAAATTCAAAATTGCGAATTTTCAACGTCTTGCCTTCCGCCAATCTCGCAATTCCCGCAATTGCGTAATTCCGCAATTTCGAATTTCCTTAAAGCGCCAGAAAATTCTCGACGATCCGCCGTCCTTCAGGGTGTTCGTC